>CAYJFH010000015.1:0-31005 GCA_964369485.1 uncultured Rikenellaceae bacterium
GTATTAATAGTAGAAGAGGTCCACTCCAAGTTCCAGTATATAGTAACCTAGGAGATGGCCTGCTATTCTATACCTACCAAGACTCCCCCTTAGACACAACTGATATTGGGCACTACTATCACCATATCTATCCACAATTAGATACAATATTTACTAGAATTGACCTGACTCACCTTGGGGGTACTACTCCCGAAACTCATCTATTTGGATATAAGTCTGAGAATATAGAGCGCATTGAGGTTAAGACCCGAGCGATACTATACACCTCTTTGGAGTATGATATTAATGGACGTGACGATTGGGCACCCTTTGTTGCATACCTTGCAACGGAATGGTTCACCCCAGATCGCCCTGAGTTCAGTAGCTACAGAATACCAATAATCGGAGCTATCGAAATCGATGCCACCACATTCAGAACCCTTAGAGATATGAGCGCCAATATACACCAAAAGATACTCTTCGATCGAGATCACCCATACACTGCATACCCCGAGGCATTTGAAGAGCTAAGAAGTGATGTTTTAAGCAGATTATCTCCTAACTACAGAAGAGCCAAACTATCCGAGGAGATACTGTTAACATATGGAGTAACTTACTTTGAAAGTGTAGTGATTGTACACCTCAGCGATGGCACTAAGAGGCGATTTATTCACATTGCTGATCAAATTACCTCAGTAGTATAAGACACATATAAAACAGTGGGCTGCTAACTCTAAGAGTTTAGCAGCCCACTGTTCGATATTGTTATAAAGAGACTCAGTTTAGTTCGCTGAGCTATTTGCACGCTTTCTATCGGTCTCTGATAGAAGGATCTTACGCATACGGATATGGTTTGGAGTAACCTCTACGTACTCATCACCTTGAATATACTCTAGTGCCTCTTCGAGTGAGAATACAACCGCTGGTGCAACTACTGTCTTATCGTCCGAACCTGAGGCACGCATATTAGTTAGCTTCTTAGTCTTACATACGTTGATCACTAGGTCGTCTGGACGAGTATTTTCGCCAATTACCTGACCGCCATAGATCTCATCGCCCGGTGAGACGAAGAATTTACCTCTATCCTGAAGTTTACTAATAGCATAAGCAATCGAAGTACCAGTCTCAAGGGCAATAAGTGAACCTTGTGAACGACCTTCGATCTCTCCCTTATATGGTTCATAGTCCTTAAAGCGGTGTGAAACCACAGCCTCGCCTGCTGTGGCAGTCATAAGGTTAGTACGAAGACCGATAAGGCCACGTGATGGAATTTCGAAGTCGAGTAGTGCGCGATCCTCGCGGTGGTCGATATGTAGAAGTGTACCCTTACGACGAGTTACCATCTCAATTGCACGTCCCGACACATCTTCTGGAAGGTCGATAGTTAGGTGCTCGATAGGCTCGCAACGTACGCCATTGATAGTCTTATCTACAACCCTTGGTTGACCTACTTGAAGCTCATAACCCTCACGGCGCATAGTTTCGATAAGTACCGATAGGTGAAGTACACCACGACCAAATACACGGAATGAATCACTCGTTGGGCCCGGCTTAACCTTTAGTGCAAGGTTCTTCTCAAGCTCCTTATCTAGACGCTCCTTTAGGTGGCGTGTAGTTACAAACTTACCGTCACGACCAAAGAATGGTGAGTCATTAATGGCAAATAGCATACCCATTGTAGGTTCGTCAATTGCAATTGGTGCTAGTGCCTCTGGGAATTCACCATCGGCGATAGTATCTCCAATCTCAAAGCCCTCAACACCTACAACAGCACAGATATCACCGCACTTTACGCTCTCGACCTTAGCCTTACCAAGCCCTTCGAATAGCATAAGCTCCTTAACCCTCTGACGCTCTTCGCCGCCCTCTCTCTTACATAGAGTAACCGACTGACCCGCCTTTAGCTCACCTCTCGAAAGGCGACCAATAGCGATACGTCCAACATATGGTGAGTACTCAAGCGAAGTTACAAGTAGCTGAGGTGTACCCTCAACGATTGCTGGTGCTGGTACCTCCTCTAGGATAGTATCAAGTAGTGGAAGGATATCGGTAGTAGGTTGTTTCCAATCCTCTGACATCCAGCCATTCTTTGCACTACCATAGATAGTCTTGAACTCTAGCTGCTCCTCATTTGCACCAAGCGAGAACATAAGGTCGAATACCTGCTCATTTACGTAGTCAGGGCGACAGTTCTCCTTATCCACTTTGTTTACCACAACGATTGGTTTAAGACCAAGCGACAGTGCCTTTTGGAGTACGAAGCGTGTCTGAGGCATAGTTCCCTCAAAGGCGTCAACTAGTAGTAGAACACCATCCGCCATATTAAGTACCCTCTCAACCTCGCCACCGAAGTCACTGTGACCCGGGGTGTCGATAATGTTAATCTTAGTATCCTTGTACCTTACCGATACATTCTTTGCAAGGATTGTAATCCCTCTCTCACGCTCTAGGTCGTTGTTGTCAAGGATTAGTTCACCTGCCTGGTTCTCAGCACCCTCTCGTATTAACTTACCCGTTAGAATCATCTTGTCTACAAGTGTAGTCTTGCCGTGGTCTACGTGGGCAATAATTGCAATGTTGCGAATTTTGTTCTCCATTTAATTGGTCTTCTATTGTTTATTTGTACCCCTCACTACAACAGTTATAGGTTCTGCAGTAGCCGAAGTATAGATTTTTACAGTCTTATAGAATAGTCCCTCCTCATCTCTATTTGGGATATATCTTAGCGAAAATTTAGTAGAGTCGCCCTTTGCAATAGGTGCTCTGGAGTACTTTAGCTTAGTACAACCACAACTACTCTCTACTTTTGTTATAACGACAGAAGTTTCACTGTCATTGTGCATAAAGAACTCAACATCACGTGGTTTAGTCACATCACCTAGCTCAATCTGCTTAGGGTTTACCCTAGGCTCCTGACCTACTGACCACACTGAAGTAGCGGTAAGTAACAAGATACAAAGTAGTAGTGATTTCATTAAAAGGGGTCCTTCTGCTATAATTTAAGCCGCAAAGGTAGTAATTTTAGATGATTTTTACGCTACATTCTACTTTTTTAAAATTTTTAATTATTTAAATAGTACATATCCGCCCCATACACCTAGAATACATAGCACCACTGAGCCTAGGGCGTAGAGCCCAAATGTTAGGTACTGCGACGATTGCAAAAGTGCAAGATTTTCAGCAGAGAAGGTCGAAAATGTAGTAAAGCCACCACAGAATCCAATGGCAATTAGTAGTCGAAGTGGGTGGTTAAGCTCCTCGGTTGCCATCTGACTAAGTACAGCACCGATAATAAAGCTACCAAGTAAGTTGACCGTTAGGGTGCTTAGCAACAAGTAGGAGTGGGGTAGCACCCAACGCCCAACAATTGCCACCACATAGCGTAACATACCGCCAAGGGCAGAGCCCAATCCAACTAGTAGAATATCTCGTAACATAACCACAAAGATAGTCATTTTTGATGATAATAAAAAAGTGGAGACCCTGCTCATATCGCAAAGTCTCCACTCCTTAAAGTGTTCCTTTTAAAGCTAGATTATTTAGCTTGGTCTTTGCAGCATCCGCCATCAGCCTTCTTGCCTTCGCAAGCTTTGCCTTCTGCCTTATGCTCGCCACAACATTTGCCTTCTGCCTTGTGCTCACCACAACCTTTGCCCTCTTTACCGTGGCAATGTTTTGCAGTCGAGTCAGCAGCCATCTCAGCTGAGCCACAAGCAGTAGCGCACTTTGCAGTTGTATCACACTGCTCTGTCTTAGTTACAGCAGCTTCGCCCTTTGTCTCTTCAGTCTTAGGTGCTGTGCTACCACAAGATACCATAGCCATCATAGCTACGGCAGAAAGTAGAAATAGTACTCTTTTCATCATTCTTTAACTTTTAAGTAGGTTAGTAATTGAAAAATCCCGAGAGATTTATCGTAATGCTATGGGCAAAGATAGGAAAAAATTTGTACTTTTGTAGGATTAAAAGCGAACATTTATATATTTTTTATAAAATTATGACACAAGAAGAACTATTTAAGAAACTCATTGGCCACTCAAAAGAATATGGTCTTATCTTCCAAAGCTCGGAGATCTATGATGGCCTTTCGGCTGTATATGACTATGGCCAACTAGGCGTTGAGCTTAAGAATAATATCAAGCGCTACTGGTGGGACTCAATGATTAAGCTACATAGTAATATCGTGGGTATCGATGCAGCTATCTTTATGCACCCTAAGGTATGGGAGGCATCTGGCCACGTTGGGGCATTCAATGACCCTCTTATTGACAATAAGGACTCTAAGAAGAGGTATCGTGCTGACGTTCTACTCGAAGAGTGGATTGCAAAGCAAGAGGATAAGATTACAAAGGAGGTTACAAAGGCTAAGAAGCGCTTTGAGAACTTCGACGAAGAGATGTTCCTTGCTACTAATGGCAGGGTGCAGGATATCAAAAAGAGGATCGAGGAGGTAGAGACCGAAATGGCTCGCTCGCTCGAGGAGAACGACCTTGTGGCCGTAAAAGAGCTTATCGAGAAGTGTGAGATCGTTTGCCCAATTAGTGGCACTCGCAACTGGACCGATGTTCGCCAATTTAACCTTATGTTCTCAACTCAGATGGGTGCTGCATCGGATGCTTCGTCAGTGGTATATCTACGCCCAGAGACTGCACAGGGTATCTTCGTGAACTTCCTAAATGTACAGAAGAGTGGACGTATGAAGATTCCATTTGGTATTGCTCAAATTGGTAAAGCCTTCCGTAATGAGATCGTTGCACGTCAATTTATCTTTAGAATGAGAGAGTTCGAGCAGATGGAGATGCAGTTCTTCGTTGCTCCGGGCACTGAGATGGAGTGGTACGAACACTGGAAGACATTCCGTATGAAGTGGCACCGTGCACTAGGCTTTGGCGATGAGAACTATAAGTTCCACGACCACCTAAAGCTAGCTCACTATGCAAATGCAGCAGCCGATGTTGAGTTTAACTTCCCATTTGGATTCAAGGAGGTAGAGGGCATCCACTCTCGTACCGATTATGACCTATCTCGCCACTCAGAGTTCTCAGGTAAGAAGATTACATACTACGACGCTGAGCGTGGAGAAAGCTACGTTCCATACGTAGTTGAGACCTCAATTGGTGTTGACCGTATGTTCCTTCAAGTCCTTTCGGCATCATACAAAGAGCAGGCGCTCGAAGGTGGCGACACCCGTACAGTACTTGCAATCCCTGCGCCACTTGCGCCAGTTAAGGTAGCCGTTCTTCCACTTATCAAGAAGCCTGAGCTTGCCGAAGTTGCAAATAAGATTATCGGAAATCTAAAGTTCGACTACGCTGTTCAGTACGATGAAAAGGACTCGATCGGTAAGCGCTACCGCCGTCAAGATGCAATCGGTACACCACTATGTGTTACCGTTGACTTCGAGACACTAGAGGATGAGTGCGTAACTGTTCGTTTCCGTGATACTATGGAGCAGAAGCGTGTTAAGATTTCAGAACTGCAATCACTCGTAGAGTCTGAGGTTTCAATGCGCAGACTATTTGAAAAACTTGTTTAATACAATATAGCAATAAGATATGAACTTTGATAAGTATATCGACGAACTTATAGAACTAGCCATTGCCGAGGATATCGGCGATGGCGACCATACCTCACTCTCGACAATTCCAGCCGATAAGCGTGGCAAGATGCACCTACTAGTAAAGCAAGATGGTGTAATTGCAGGGGTTGAGATTGCCAGAAGGGTATTTAGTCGCCTAGATAGCGATGTTGTGTTTGAGCAACTCATAGAAGACGGTGCACGTGTGAAGGTTGGTGATGTGGCGTTCTACGTTACGGGTACTGTTCGCACACTGCTTCAAAGCGAGAGAATCGTGCTAAATATCATGCAGCGAATGAGTGGTGTAGCTACTCAGACTGCTATATATGCCGATGAACTCAGTGGACTAAAGACCAAAGTGCTAGACACTAGAAAGACCACCCCGGGTATGCGTGCTCTCGATAAGATGGCAGTAAAGATCGGCGGAGGAGATAACCACCGTATGGGTCTATTCGATATGGTACTGCTAAAGGATAACCATATTGACTTTGCTGGCGGAATTCCCCAAGCACTATCTAGCGTTAGGGAGTACCTAAAGGCAAATGGTAAGGAGTCGCTAAAGGTAGAGATCGAGATTCGTACACTAGGCAATATCGATGAGGTATTTGCTGCTGGTGGAGCGGATCGTATTATGCTCGATAACTTCTCAGTGGAGGATACCCGCACTGCAGTTGAGCGTATCGCTGGACGTGCTGAGGTTGAGAGTTCGGGAGGTATCACCCTAGAGAACCTTAGAGCCTATGGCGAGTGTGGCGTAGACTTTATCTCAGTAGGTGCACTTACACACCAGATCAAGAGTATAGATATGAGCCTTAAATACGTAGAGTAGAGGTGAGTGAGATTCGTGAAATAGAGACAACTCGTCAGGAGGATCTAGATAGCCAGATTCGTCCAGCCGCCCTAGATAACTTCTCGGGGCAGGATAAGATCGTTGAGAACCTACGTATCTTTATCAAGGCTGCGATTATGCGTGACGAGGCGCTCGACCATACACTGCTGCACGGCCCTCCGGGGCTAGGCAAGACTACACTTGCAAATATCGTAGCAAATGAACTGGGGGTATCGCTAAAGGTCACCTCGGGGCCAGTTCTCGATAAGCCGGGCGACCTAGCAGGGCTACTCACTTCGCTATCTGAGGGGGATGTACTATTTATAGATGAGATACACCGCCTAAGCCCAATAGTAGAGGAGTACCTATACTCTGCAATGGAGGACTACGTAATTGATATTATGCTCGATAAGGGAGCGGCAGCAAGATCTGTTCAAATTAAGCTAAAGCCATTTACACTTGTTGGAGCAACAACTCGTAGCGGACTCCTTACCTCGCCACTTCGCGCAAGGTTCGGCATCCAATGCCACTTGGAGTACTACGACACCTCGACCCTAAAGCGAATTGTAGAGCGTTCTGCATCGATATTAGATGTAGATATTGAGGGTAGTGCAGCCGATGAGATTGCACGCCGTTCGAGGGGCACACCACGTATCGCCAATGCACTACTACGTAGAGTTAGGGACTTTGCAATGGTTGAGGGTAGCGGAGCAATTGACCTAGAGATTACACGCCGAGCACTCGGGGCGCTAAATATCGATAAACGAGGCCTAGATCAGATGGACAATCGGATTCTTCGAGCTGTAATCGAGAAGTTCGGAGGTGGTCCCGTAGGTATCACCACTATTGCCACAGCAGTTGAAGAGGATGCAGGTACTATCGAGGAGGTCTATGAGCCATTCCTAATCAAGGAGGGTTTCCTAAAGAGAACTCCACGAGGCAGAGAGGCGACAGCTGCTGCATATGAGCATATAGGCGCTACGGCACCATCAAAGACAGGCGAGCTATTCTAGCTAGAGGAAACACTATAGAGGGTTTAATAGACTAATCTTGCTCTACAAAGAGCAGTTTAGAGGTATTAAACCCTCTTTCTTTTGCCTCGGTGATAATAGAGTTAAGCGTTAGGCTGTCTAACTGTGGAGTGCGACTTAGAATCCATAGAAAGTCATCTCCGCTACTAACTAAGGCATAGTTATAGCCTTCGTCCAGCATCAATATATTATAAGGCGCATAGAAATTCAGAAAGAATGCAACCTCTAACTCGCCTCGCTGAGGAGATTGATCTGTACATAGTAACCGAGCCTTACCTATAGAGGTATTAAGGTCTCCGTTAGCTTTACGCCCAGAGTTTTCAACCCTTACCTTTCCATCTTTTCGCATAGTGTACTGAGCCGTTACGTGCGAGAGTCCTCTCTCAAAGCGATTATCAAATCTCGCAATTTCATACCACTTTCCGAGGTATCTATCTAGTTCAAACCCCTCAACGGTCCACTCGTCAACACTCGATTTCCTAAGCGAGGAACACCCAAATATTGAGCATAATAGTAGTAGTGCCATAATCCTTCTCATAGTCATTAGATATATTATTTCAGCTAAATAACCCTACAAAAATTATGCCTCAGATACTCCTGAGGCGTTGCTTAGTGCGAAATAATAACTATCTTTGCGCACCAAAATCAATAAACGAACACTTTAATTATATGAGACTAGCAAGAATTATAGCAATCGCCGCAACGATAATACTACTTACGAATTGTGAGAAAAATAGCGCCCCATACGTCTATAACTACACAGATACAGCAAATAGAACCTATCGTAATTCACTTGACAGAGTTAAATTTATCTCCGAAGATTCACTTATCTGGTATACCTCCGCATATAGGGAAACAGAATCAGAGTATAGGGTAAGCTATGAGATAAATGGTAATAATATTCAGTTTGAGGTAGCCGATACAATCCGCACTGACTACGTTGACCCTGTAATAGGGAGCTCATATTTTACCACTGCAACCTACTTTGATCTAATCAAAGGCACATTCGTTGATATCAATACCATCGATGCGTATGATGTAAAGCATGGATATACTACCTACTACGAGGATCTATATATGACTAGTAGTGGGGCGGGTGAATTCCATACAACGCTAATAGCTGAGTAATATATACAATAATAATGATATAGCCCTGCTGATCGTAATGATCAGCAGGGCTATATATGTTTAAAAGCGGTATCTATAGAGTAGAGTAGCTCTGCATTTCGCCATTACTATCGGCGTAAATTAGGTAGCAGTCTACCTCCATTGAGCTCTGCTTTAGGCGCTCTACGAGGGATTTTGACCACTCTAAGCCCCCTACCATACAGGCAGTTGCAAGTGCATCGGCAAGTGCCGCACTTGGGGCAATTAGGGTTGCAGATAGTAGATTGTGACTTGTGGATAGTCCACTGCGAGGGTCGATAGTATGGGTTATGCGCTCTCCCGATGGAGTGTCTAGGAACTTGCGGTAGTTGCCCGATGTGGCAAGGCCTCTGCCCGATAGCTCTACAACTGTTGCAATATCGCCACCCTTTACCATATTTCCTTGATAGGGAGTATCAATACCTATGCGCCACGCTGAGCCTCGTGGGGAGTGTCCAGCACAGAATATCTCTCCACCGACCTCCACCATATAGTTCTCAACTCCAAGAGCCTCGAGGTGCTCGGCTAGAAGATCGACCGAATAGCCCTGCGCAATAGCATTAAAGTTAAGCTCCGTGGTCTCAGACTCCTTAATTAGCTTGCCGCCACTAGAGATTGCGATTCTATCCATACCAACGCTTGCCATAATCTCTTCACGCTGCTGCTGGGTAATATCACTCTGCTGCTCCTTGCGTGCAAATCCATAGGCCGCAATTAGTGGAGCTAGGGTAGGGTCAAATAGCCCTTCGGTAAGGCTATGCGCTTGCATACTAATCTCAATAACTCGCCTTGTCCACTCATCGAGCGAATCGGTAAGGTTGTCATTGATGGCATTAATAAGCGAGCCCTCCTTATAAACAGATAGCGAACTATCAAAGCGCTGGAGTAGATCCTCCACCTCGCTCTGATAGTCCGCATTACCTTGGTATGTTATCTGGTATGTCGTACCTTGGGCAAAGCCCTCGATAGTTCTATACTTTGGCACAACACTACACCCAACTAGTAGTAGTGTTATGAGTATTAGTTTTAATCTTACCACCTCTCTGTCTATTCAAAGAATTTACCGAGCTTTGCAATAGCGCTTGGAATTGCGAATACTACAACACGGTCGTAAGGGTTAATCTGAGTATCGCCCCACGCAATAAATGAGTTGTCAGCACGTACCACACCACCAACTATTGCCCCCTTAGGGAAGTCAATCTCACGTAGCTTATCCTTAGTTACAATTGAGTCAGGCTTAGCAATAAACTCTAGCACCTCGGCATCACAACCATTAAGACACTTAATTGCTTGGACATCGGTATTGATTGTAAATCTAAATATCGAAGATGCAGTAGTTAGCTTCTTATTGATAATAGTATCGATACCAACGCTCTCCGATAGCCCGATATAGTCAAGGTTCTCAACCTCAGCAATTACCTTCTTAACCCCCATACGCTTTGCAAGCATAGCGGCTAGGATATTAGTCTCGGCACGACCAGTAAGGGCAATAAAGGCATCCATATTCTCTAGGCCTTCCTCCTCCATAACTTCGATACGTCTTCCGTCATCATTAATGATAAGGGTCTTATCTAGCATCTCGGCCATCTTATATGCCTTCTCGGGGTTGTAGTCAACGATCTTGATATTAATATCGTTTTGGAGCTGCTTGGCTATACGCCTTGCAACTTTACTACCTCCAAGGATCATCATATTATTGATCTCGACCTGCTGTTTGCCGGTGAATTCGGTCACCTCAGAAACTGCATCTGCATTTGAGATAATGTAGATAATATCTGAGAGTTTAATAAAGTCATCGCCCGTTGGAATTATTGTCTGAGCACCGCGTGCAATTGCTACGGTTCTAAACTTCTGGTCACAGCTATATAGCTCTCTAAACTCCAGTAGAGTCTTATTAATCAGTGCTGAACCCTCCTCAACTCTAAAGGCTACCAGGACTAGTTTTCCGCCCGAGAAGTCCACATACTCCGTAGTAGAGGTATTACCTAGTAGTTTGATTACCTCTTCGGCTGCCTCCTTCTCTGGGTAGAACATATAGTCGATACCCATATTGATAAAGATCTCCTTACTACCCGGTAGTAGGTACTCATCCTTGTCGATACGAGATACAACCTTACGGCTACCTAGCTGCTTGGCAAGCATCGCCGAGATAATATTTGAGTTCTCATCTTGACCTACGGCTATAAAGAGGTCGCTACGGGCGACATCAGCCTTTCGAAGGTCCTCAAATAGAGTAATATCCCCTTCTACAGTGATAACGTCGGCCGTAGCGGCAAGAGAATCTAACCGTCTCTCATTGTCGTCGATAACGGTTATTGAGTGGTTCTCAACACTTAACATCTTTGCCAAGTGCGAGCCTACTTCGCCCGCACCGGCTATAACTATCTTCATATACTATTTCTTTAGTTGATCTGCAAGGGTCTTTGCTGCAGCTACATTGCCACCAGCAGTAACCTTACCAAGAGCTACAACAGCTTTGTCGTGTTGACCGATATTGTTGTAAGCAACGCCTAGCATATAGTAGATATCCGCTCTCTTAGCATCGTCCACTTGAACCGCAGCAGCTGTCTCAGCATTCTCGATAATCACGTTATAGTTCTTAAGGTTGTTAGCAACCTGCATGCTCATAAGTGCAGCCTCTGGGCTAGATG
Organism: uncultured Rikenellaceae bacterium; assembly: GCA_964369485.1. Lineage (GTDB taxonomy): Bacteria > Bacteroidota > Bacteroidia > Bacteroidales > Rikenellaceae > Mucinivorans. The sequence goes on from CAYJFH010000015.1 coordinate 11,214, forward strand.
GAGCAAGTTTTGCAAGTTCTAGTACTTTGTCTAGGTCCTTAGCCTCAGCAGCCGCAGATGCAGCTAGTAGAACGTAAGTGTTTACGTCTTCTTTAGCCTCGGCAGCTTCTGCCTCGAATTTGCTGTTTCTCTCACCAGTTGCAATTACATCGTTGTAGATTACAAGAGCTGTATCTAGTTTATTAAGCTCAGCGTAAGTCTTAGCTGTTAGAAGCGCAAGCTTGATGTTAGTTGGGTCTTGCTCATAACCCTTGCTAAAGCTAACAAGTGCAGCTTCGTAGTTCTTCTCATTGAAGGCTGTAGCACCTTGAGTTTGGTATGCTGCAGAGATTGCGCGGCTCGCTTGACGAGCTGTAGTAACGTCACCGTAAAGGTCAGCTAGTTCAAATGCAGTTTGAAGCTCAGATACTGCACCATCGTAGTTACCAGTCTTTAGTTCACCAAGACCTGCTTGGAAGTAAACCTTAGGAAGTACTTTTTGGATCTCCTTTACTAGGTCAAGACCTTCGTCGCCTAGGTCAAAGCCCATATTCATAGCCTCCTCAAGTAGGACAGCACCTCCTGAAAGGTCCTTCTCCTTAAGCTTCATCATACCCTCGGTATATTTGTTTTGTGCATCTTCAAGTGATTGAGCCGACACTGTGCTAGCTGATAGTAGAAGCGCAGCAGCTACTGCAAGTAATTTCATTGTCTTCATAATCTAGTTTTTCTCGTTTGTATTAAATTAAAAATTTTATAATCAATCTCTGATTTGTGATTTGCGAAGATATAAAAAAAATTAAACATATCTAGTGCTTTTCTCTATATTTTCTCTAAAAAACATCTATCTCTTCGATGCAAAAAAGCTCTGCATCATCTCTGCGCACTCCTCAGCGAAGAGCCCAGAGTGCACCTTTGTCTTAGGATGAAGTAGGGTAGAGGAGATGGTTGAGTATCCAAACTTCTCGTCCGAGGCTCCAAATACTACCTCGCCTATCTGCGCCCAACGTAGAGCTGTTGCACACATCGGGCAAGGCTCTAGGGTAACATAGAGTGTGCAGTCATTCAAATACTTACCCCCTAGAGTATTGCAGGCAGCCGTTATAGCCTGCATCTCAGCGTGCGCCGTAGGGTCGCATAGAGTCTCAACTAGGTTATGCGCCGATGCAACCACCCTGCCTCGACATACAACTACTGCCCCGATTGGCACCTCGTCCCTCGTTCGTGCCTCCTCTGCCTCTGCCATTGCCAGACGCATATACTTACTATGATTTTCCTCCATATTTTTCACTTTAAGCACATCTTTATAACGTGCACTATAACTATTCTAGTCTAATATCAATATAAATGGGTAGGTGATCTGATGGTGCACCCTTGCGTGGATAACCCTTAAAGCGCCCGCTTGGAGCAATTAAACTCCTATGGCTCACTACTATTTGATCCGATAGTAGGGAGCGGCGTAGTTCTGGGGTTACGATAATTTGATCATACATCGTTGGTACATCACCATATATATAACTAAAGAGTCCCTTATTAAATGGAGCTTCGGCACAGTTATATAGCACGCCTCTCTGTTCGGGGTTATCATTAAAGTCACCAAGGAGTATTACCTTAGAGGAGTGCTCACTCAGAGCTAGGCTATCTAGGTCCTTCACAGCCCTCTGTCTCAGCCTTCGAGCCTCTGCACCCCCTCGCCTCGATGGCAGGTGGACTACATATAGTACAAATGGATCTTCGCTACCCTCTGCGCACAACTCTACACGAAGAAGATCGCGCCAAAGATACTCTATATAGATAAGTTCACTGGCTACGAGTTTATACTTTGTTGGATTATAGAGCAGTGCAACATCGATGCCACGGTTATCCCTAGAGTCATAGTGCACGATGCTATACTCTCCACTGAGTTTAGAGTTCAGAGCCTCGAGAACACCGTAGTTCTCTGCCTCACATAGCCCTAATATATCGGGCGAGAATAGCTCTATTGCCGAGGCGATACCAAGAAGTTTAGCCTCATAGTTGTAGTTCGGATCATCTAGGAATCTACCATCATCCACCGATGGATCATTAATAGTATCGTATAGGTTTTCAAGGTTATAGAAGCCTATACGACTACTGCTCTGACCATAGCAGAGAGGAACGCATAGCAATATGCTAACGATACTTGCGGCTAAATATCGCATTGAAGACAAATTTAATGTGGTAGGCAATAGTTGTCAATAGTCCAAAGTTTGCCTTCATAATCCTATATCGCTCCTTAAGGCTCGCCTTGTGGTGCTTAGTTGTAGCGCCACCGAGTTCAAATTCCGAGAGCACAACCCCTACATTAACCGAACTCTTTGCCCTGCGCACACACTCAATCATCCAGCCATAGTCCGCCGAGAAGCGATAGGTAGTATCATAGAGTGGAGCAATTGAACGCCTGACGATAAATGATTGGTGACAGATAACCATACCATTCTTAAGGGAGTTTACCGATAGTTTTGCTGGTAGTGGTTTACGCCTAAGGCCTAGCTCTTCGCCCTGCTCATTAACGATAAGTGTATCACCATAGAATATATCACAGAGTGGGCTGTCGGTTGCAAATAGCGCCTTTAGCTCATCTATACCTCGAACCCTATCGCCTGCATTTACAAACCACAGAAATTTACCGCTAGATGCCCTTATACCCTTATTCATAGCGTCATATATACCACTATCACGCTCACTTATAAAGTATGAGATATGGTCTGCATACTCCGTAATCACATCGAGTGAGCCATCAGTTGACTCTCCATCAATGACTACTAACTCCTTTTGATCGTATGGCAGAGTGCTTAGGTTCTCCAGAGTAGTACGTAATCCCTCCGCATTATTGCGAACTACTGTAATAAATGATATTGTTGGGCGCATTTTTTGTTGTGATTGTAGTGCAAATTTAGTAAATTTGTCAGATTTTAATACAAAAAAGCAGACAAGACTATGAAAAATATTATAGGATTTATCTTAGGGGTGGTAGTTGCAGGGTCAATATTCTACTATATCCAACCTAGTAGCACAGAGGCTACTGGCGGTGAGAAGTTCCAATGGGCAGTCGAGCTACTGGAGCGTGATTATGTTGACTCAATATCGGTTGACTCCCTAATAGATGAGCTAGTCCCTGAGCTTATCGACAAGCTCGACCCACACTCAGAGTATATCCCAGCGAAGAACCTAGGGGCTATAAATGAGAGCATTGAGGGTAAATTTGACGGTATTGGCGTTGTCTTCAACATGGCAACCGACACCGCTATTGTCCTTAGTGTAATTACTGGCGGCCCGGGATATAAGGAGGGTATTGAGCCGGGAGATAGAGTCATTACAGTTAACGACACTACTATTGCAGGGGTGAAGATGGACCAAATGGATGTTGTTGGTCGCCTGAGAGGTAAGCGTGGCACTAAAGTTGAGCTAGGAATTATGAGGGGTAGCAGTGATGAGCTAATCGACTTTACACTCGTTCGTGACGTTATTCCAATTAATAGCGTGGAGGCGGAGTTCTTAACTAGAGATAATGCAGGATATATCCGCATCAACACCTTTGCAGAACATACATATATAGATGCAATTATGGCAATCAATAGGCTCTACAACCAAGGTGCCGAATCGCTAGTTATCGACCTAAGGGGAAATGGTGGCGGCCTACTTGACCAAGCTATACTCCTTGCAAATGAGTTCCTCTCTGAGGGTCAAGGCATTGTATATGTAGAGGGTAAGAACCTACCTAAAAGGGAGCAGTTTGCAGATGGCAGAGGTGCATTCCAATCAATTCCACTATATGTACTTATTGACGAGGCGAGTGCAAGTGCATCGGAGATATTTGCAGGCGCAATTCAAGATAACGACAGAGGTATAATCATCGGTCGCCGTAGCTTTGGTAAGGGCTCTGTGCAGCAGCAGATACCATATGAAGATGGCTCGGCTATTCGCCTTACTATTGCTAAGTACTACACACCGCTAGGTCGTGCCGTTCAAAAACCATATGAGTTGGGCAATGAGGATTCATACAACCAAGAGCTAATCAACAGATACAAGAAAGATGGTGAACTTAGCACCGGTATCAATGACCATATCGACTCAACGCAGACCTATGTGACTGCTAAGGGCAGAGTGCTATTTGGTGGTGGAGGTATAACCCCTGACGAGGTTGTAGTAGTAGATACTACAGACCTTCCAGATTACTTCCTTGAGCTATTCGAGAAAAACGCAATCTTTAAGTTCTCGCAGAGTTTTTCGGATACTCACCGCAAGGAGATTAACTCTATTAAGACTATCGAGGAGCTAGATACATTCTATGGTAAGTACCCATCGCTATACAACCAACTAATCGACTACGCAGCCACAAGGCTAGAGGTTCCACGCCCTAGCGCTAAGAGCAAGGAGCAGAGTAGAGAGCTAGTAGATATCCAACTTAGGGCATATATCGGCCGTAATACCTCACTTCAAGAGAGTGCATCGTACTACTACCTACAACTACTCGATGATACAACACTAAAGCTTTCGGAGATTATCAGAGCATCAAAGGCTGAGTAAATTGGAATAGAAATTGCAAGCTATCGCACTGTTTACAACTTAAAACTGTGCGATGGCTATGAGACACTTCTTATCATTACTTACTATACTTTCAGTACTTCAAATTGCAAGTGCTCAACAGTTCGGTAGAGTCAGCGGCAGGGTCATATCCCAGCAGAGCGGCGAACCCCTCCACTACACCTATATCCTTGTTAAGGGTACTGGTATATCAACCCTCAGCGACACGGCAGGCTACTATGAGCTGCCAAGAGTGCCGCTCGGCTACCAGCAGATTATCTTTAATAACTTTGGCCATATTGAACTCGAGAGTGAGCCAATAATGGTTACTGTAGCAAATGAGATTACCCTAGATATAGAGCTGGAGAAGAGCATTACAGATATTGCCGCTGTGGTGGTAACTGCACGCTCTCTGCGCCGCTCCGAAGTTCCACCTGTTGGGGTTAAGAAGCTAAATATAGAGGAGATTGAGCGTGCTCCCGGGACGGGTCGGGATATATCCAAGGCAGTACAGAATCTCCCAGGTGTTGCCGCCCAACCAGTAAGTAGAAATGACCTTATTGTTAGGGGTGGTGGGCCAAATGAGAATAAGTTCTTCCTCGATAGAATCGAGATACCAGTACTAAACCACTTTCAGACCCAAGGTGCATCGGGAGGTAACGCCTCGATTGTAAATAGCGACTTTTTAAGTGGGGCAACTCTCTACACCTCAGCATTTCCAGCCGCAAGAGGCGGGGCACTAAGCTCTGTTCTCGACCTACAGCTAAAGGAGGGAAATTCAAAAAAATTCCTAACAAAGTTCTCTATCGGGGGCTCAGACCTTGCCCTAACATTTGACACTCCTATTAATGACAAATCATCACTAATTGCATCATATCGTATTAGTTATCTCCAATTTCTATTCGCAGCTCTAAAGCTACCTATTCTTCCTACATACCAAGATGCGCAATTTAAGTATGTCTATAAGTTCGATAAGAGTAGTTCTCTGAAGATACTAGGGTTAGGCTCACTAGATAAGAATAGATTAAACCTCGATATGGACGAGATTAAACCATCGCTCCAACAGCTACTGGACTTCCTGCCAGAGAATGACCAGTGGAGCTACGTAGTGGGAGCTGTCTATAATCGACTAACTAACAAAGGTTCACTAGATGTAATAGTGAGCCATAATCAGATGAGCAATAGGCTAAATAAGTGGCTTGATAATAACTACGATAGCCTTCAAACCCTAAGATATAGCTCCATAGAATCGGAGTTAAAGGCAAGGGTAGAGTACACCCAACGCTTAGAGGGTGGATATACCCTTAGTTATGGTATCTCGGGCGATATGGGGTGGTACTCAGCAGATAATAATCAGATAATATTCTTTGAGGATAATAGAGTTGCAGATATCTATAACTCCAAACTATCAGTCTTTAACTTTGCGGCATACTCGACTATAAATAAGCGGTTCTTCGACGATAAGTTACGTGTTATGTTTGCTCTTCGAGCAGATGGTAATAGCTACAACGAGACTATGCGTAACCCACTAAATCAACTATCACCTAGGCTTTCGGCTAGTTGGGAATTTGCAAAGGGGTGGTCGCTGAATGGTAATATCGGCAGGTACTTCCAAGAGCCTACCTACACCACGCTCGGTTATCGAGATAGCGAAGGGGTACTAGTAAATCGTGATAGGCTAGAGTATATCGGTTCAAACCAACTGACAATGGGCATCGAGTATAAACCCGATGGCAATCAGCGTGTAGTACTAGAGGCATTCTATAAGGGCTATGATAGCTACCCTATGTCACTAGTGGACTCTACGGCAATTGGTAGCGCTGGTGCAGATGTATTTGCCGTAGGGGCTGAACCAGTAGCCTCAATCGGTAAGGCTCGCTCCTGTGGGTTAGAGGTCTCATATAGAAACGATGACCTTTGGGGCGCAAGGATATTTACCACATATACATACTTTGTGTCGAAGTACGCAAAGCTAGGCGAGGGCTTTAGGGTAACCGATAACTATATATCTACTAATTGGGACTACCGTCACCTATTCAACTTCCTCGCCTCAAAGGACCTTGGCGATGGCTGGGAGGTAGGCCTAAGGTGGCGATTTGCAGGGGGAGCACCCTACACCCCATATGATGTGGATCTGAGCTCTAATATCGGAGTATGGGAGACAAATGGCCGCCCAGTTTTGGACTATGAGCTCACTAACACCGAGCGCCTGCCATCGTTCCACCAACTAGACATAAGGGTCGATAAGATGTGGTCATTTAAGCGATGGACACTTGGACTATACCTCGATATTCAGAACCTATATAACTATCAGGCATATGGCCAAGATATTCTGCTTCCTGAGGTTGACCTTAATGGCAACTACATAGAGGATCCGAATCGAGCAGGCCACTATATTCTAAAGAGCTACGAGAACTCTATAGGAGGTACTGTACTTCCAACATTTGGTGTAATTATAGAGTTTTAAGGCTAGGGAAGGAGTAAAGAGAGAGGGCAGCCCCAATTTTGGAGCCGCCCTCTTCTAATTTAATCTTTTGGGTAGTTTTACTCTACCACTGATCGAATTGATACACTACTGGAACACCGTAGTTACCATCAGCATCGATAGGAACGATAACGTATCTCATATCTGAGTCACTCCACACCTTATCAACGTGATTCACCGCTTGGTTGCCTACGTGACGTTTATTTCTTGGGTTTAGAAGTGCAGCTCTACCCCAAGAGTAGACATCCTCAATATCGCTAATAGCGCTCGCACGCTCAACACTCATAATAAACTCAGTAGCACCATCTGCTAGCACTACGTCTAGTGTTACATCTGCGCTATATCCACCGCTACCAAGTACGTGGCTAACGTAAGACACTGTTGCAGTACAAGAAGATAGGAACTCTATCTTATTTGTTGTGAATTCAACTGTCTGCATTTTTGTCGGTTGACCTTCAGTATCAACTGCTAGATAGTAGATAATGTATGAGCTATTTTCGCTAAGCCACTCTTCATTAAGTCTATAAACACCATCTACGACCTTTGAATTATCAGACATAACACCAGACCAATTATCTGTAGTCTGGGCTATTAGTTTACTTAGTGCCTCCTCAGGTGTATAGAAGAAACCCTCTCTACCTGCAATCTCAGTTGCATCAGATCTAAGGTGTACTAGTTTTGTAATTTCAGGAGTGAACCAAAAGTCGATTGATGCAGTAGTTAGACCTACTGAAGCAATTAGAGCATCCATAGTTAGAGTCTCATTGTACACTATATCCTTAGTGCTGAAACTCTGAGTAAATGGTACTGAAACTTCACCATTAGCATCAATTGCAAGGGCGTAGAATGTGTACTCTGTGGCAGTCATAAGATCTGATAGCGAGATCTCAACATCATCAATGTAAGTTACCTCTCCACCCCAACTAGAAAGGTAGAACGGCTCTGGATACTTTCCATTAAGTCGGTTTCCACTTGTGATATAATCGGTGATAGTCTGAGATCCTAGTACAGATGATTCAACGTGACCGTAGTAGAATGCCATTACGTTCTCAGAGCCCTTAGTAACCACAGCCTTTGCACTATTAACTGTAATATTAGCAGCATCAACAACAATGCTTAGAGTCTCACTAGATTCGCCAATAGTCACTGCTGGTGTAGTGTATGAGTACTCAGCAGCTTCACCTACAATAGCGTAGGTACCGTCACCATTGTCAGTAAGCGCTGCAAGGAATAGTTTATACTCAGTGCTTGGATTCAGCATACTTTGAGTAAGGGTAGTGTCAGCAGCTGACGACTTAGAGATACCACCATATGGATCTGTTAATCTAAATTTAAATTCATCCATAGATACATATGATTGCTCGATAAGGTATCCGAATGCGTCCGCTTTAGTGTTATCAAACTCTACATCAACAGAGATAGCTAGCGCCTTTACACTCTCATTAGATACTGTAAGAACATCCTTAAGGGTAGTAAATGTAGTTGAAACCTCTGCGCTCTCAACGTTACCTGTGGTGTTAACTGCCTTAACAGTAAGTTTATATTCAACACCAGATGTTAGTGAAGTAAGCTCGATTAGTGTAGGATCTGCCATAGTTCCCTCTTCCCAAGGCATAGTCTCAAATGTTTGATTAGCAGGGTGGCAAGCATAGAAGAATGTATCGCCATTGTCGATAGCAACTGTAAATGTAGCCGATGTCTGCTCAATTACAGGATCTGCGAGGATCTCGATAGTTGGAGCAGCTACTGTAGTAAAGGTGATCTGCTTCTTCTGTGACTCTTTGCCTTCAGAGTTTAGAGCATAGGCCATAACCTCATACTCAACATTAGCGTTAAGGTCTCCGATATTTACTGATAGGGTAGTAGCGTCGATTGTTACCTCTTTTTTGATCCAAGGGCCATCATTATTCAATGCACTCGGGTATATCGCATAGTAAAGCTCAACTGCATTTTTAAAGTTAAAGGTAAGAGTAGCAGAGTTTGTCGTAGTCTCAGACGCTACAATTGAAACGACCTCCGCTAGCTCAACTGTTGGAGTCGGAGGAGTTTCAGGTTCAGGTTTCGAGTTGCAAGCTACAGCTGAAACCAGTGCCACCGCACAAAGAGCAAAGCTCTTTAAATTCTTGGTAAATTTTCTCATTTGATCTGTTTTTAGTTAGTTGTATTATAGTGAAATGGGGTATGCATACGCCTGATATAGCGTGTAGAAAATTCCCCAATTTTCCCATCCTCAAATTTAAACATTTTTTCTGTAAAAGACAAATAAAATTGCTAGTATTTCACATCTGTAAGTATATTTTAACGTGATTGTTACCATATTGTATTCACCGAACAGTAGCACCCATAAAAGAAGATAGCGACAGCATAATATTATGCTGTCGCCCATCCTCTATATATCGCCCCTAAAGAGGAGGCTTCTTATGAAATTATTCTACTGGTTCTTCTGGCCATTTGTCGAATTCATAGACAACTGGCACACCATAGTTACCATCAGCATCTACCGGGATAATAACTATTCTATCAGCTTTATCCCAAAGTGCTGTTGCATGAGTTATTTCGCCGTCTGCGTTGTAAGTCTCGTTGCTCCATGGGTTCTCAAGTAGTAGATACTTAGCGTAGTCAGCTGGCTGAGCGTTTGCTGGATCAGGGAGGTAGTTTGCGTTAGCAACACCTACAATAAAGCTTGTAGCGCCATTAGCCATAGTTACATCAAGTGTTACATTGTAACCACCCCACTGACCGTCAGTGTGCGATACGTAAGTAGCAGTTACAGTTGCCGCAGATGATAGTAGGAACTCCTTAGTAGAGTACTCAATACTCTGCATCTTACCTAGCGAACCGTCAAGACCTACTGCACAGTAGTAAAGGATATACTCTTTATTCTCTGATAGACCTGAAATCTCTAGATCAAATACACCATCAACGATATTTGAGTTATCAGCCTTGATACCATTGTAGCTGTTGTAACCTTGGTTAATAAGGCTAGCTTGCGCCTCCTCTGGAGTTTTGTACTTCCAAGTGTTGTTAGGATCTAGAACTGCCTCACTGTTGATATGAACGAATTTCGCAACCTCTGGAGTGAAGTGAACATCAAAATTAGTAGAAACAAAGCTTGGAGTTACGTTGTCAACAACGATTGACAGAGTCTCATCAAAGACAACTGGATTTGTCGAGAACTCTACAGATACTGGGTTAGATAGATCACCTTGGTTATCTACTGCAAGAGCGAAGAATACATACTCAGTGCCGTGTGCAAGGCTGCTTAGCCACTTTGTCTTCGTCTCTTCGTAAGTTACAGTACCATCCATACCTACGTAGAAGAATGGGTCAGCAGGTTTACCTACAATCCACTCGTTAGCTACAAGCCATTCGCTAAGAGTACCAGTACCTAGCTCTGACTTAGCAACAAAACCTGACATAAAACCGTGAACATTCTCAGAACCTCTAGTAACCTGTAGTTCAGCAGAGTTGATAGTAAGTTTTTCTTCTAGGTTTGCAATCTGTACAGTTTCAGTTGATTCACCAAATGTGCTAAGCGCTGGAGTGAAGTAGTTGTATTGAGCAGGATCTTCAACTAGTGTGTATGAACCATCTGCCTCTACATTGATTGGCGCAGTAAAGAATACATAACCCCACTGTGGAGCTACCATACTCTGAGTAATAGTTGTGTCAGCTGCAGAAGATACCTTTACATTACCATTAGCAATAGCAGCCTTAAAGTTATCCACGTGACCAAATTGACCATCTGTAAAGTCATATGCCCAAAGCTGCGCTCTGTTAGAGTCGAACTCGATGTCGATCTGAACGTTAAATGATTTAACTCTCTCTCCAACAACAGCAACGATACTGTTTAGAGTAGAGAACTCAATCTTTAGTTCAGCACTCTCGATACCCTCTACTGAGTTAAGGTACTTAACAACAAGTTCGTAGTCAGTACCCGGAGTAAGCGCCTCTAGTGCAAGCACAACTGGATCTTCGATAGTAGCCTCTGCCCACTCTGGAGTAGTAGGAACTTCACCAGCTACGTAGAAGTGATATACAAGTTGATCACCATTAGCTACAGAAAGCTCTACAGAAGCAGTAGATTCACCTACAGTAACCTCGCCTACTTGTGATACTGTTGGGCCATCGATAGTCTTGAATGTAGATTTGATAGATGCACTCTCCTTCTCATCTGCGTTTACTGCATATGACTCAAGTGTGTACTCAATACCCGGAGTTAGGTTCTCTAGGGTCTCTACAGTTTCAGTTTGTGAAGCGATAACATTGATAGTCTTCCAAGTTGGCGTGTTTGCCGCCTCAGAAGTAGGGTAGTATGCAAAGAATACCTGTGCGGCATCTTTAAAGTTAATAGTAGCTTTCGCTGAAGTCGGTGTTACCTCTGAGGCAACGATAGATTCAACAACTGCTTCAGCAGCTGCTGGCTCTACTTGTGGTTCATCTTGCGGAGTACATCCTACCGCAGTAACAAGCGCAACCGCTCCAAGAGCGAACCTTGTTAATCTTTGTGTAATCATTCTCATACGTTAAAAAAATTTAGTTAGTTTTGTGTGTTGTTAAGATATTTTATTATTAAATGTATTTTCCACAGAAAAATTTTATCTTATAACATCTTCAAAGATAGGAAAAATATTTTATCTAACAAATTTCCACCATCATATTTTTACTAATAAAAGCTAAATTACACTGCGATATATATGTAAGAATAGCCAAAACCACACATATTAGTATTAACTATCGGATACAGACATATATAAAAAATGGGCTAAACTCCATTAATGAAGTTTAGCCCAATATATTACAAACTAGCTCTTATGTGAGCTAAAGTATGTGATTAGTTTGCCACCTCTGGCCACCCATCATACTCATAGGTGATTGGTGTGCCATAGTTACCAGTTGCATCAACAGGAATGATTACAAGAAGGTCAGTATCACTAAATATTTTATTTTGCTGAGGTGTAACCTCCCCGCTAGCAGTAAAGCTCTCTAGTCCCCATGGGTTAACTAGTAGCAGATACTTAGCATATGATTCAACTGTTTGCTCCTGTACATAACCTTTATTTAGAGCTCCAATCACAAATTCAGTAGCGCCACCAGACATTGTTACATCAAGAGTAATTTTGTAACCGTCAAACATAAGCTCGCCAAAGAATTCAGCTTGAGTCTCCTCTGCACTCACAAATGTGTAAGCAACAGCTGCCGTTGAACCAAATGAAAGTGCATTTGTAGAGTACTCAATAGTTTCAATCTTACCTAGTGTACCATCAGCTGCAACTGCACAGTAGTATAGTCTATACGCCTTATTCTCCTCTAGTGACTCCATTTTAAGATCATAGACATTAGCTACAATACTAGGATCATCGCTCTTAACACCTTGACTCTGGTTAAATGCTTTATTTATAAGCTCAGTTTGAGCCTGCTCTGGAGTCTTAAATTTCCATGTATTCTCAGGGTCAAGAACAGCTTCGCTATTTACATATATAAACTTATCGATACCAGCTGCAAATGTAACATCGAAGTTAGCATCAAGTATTCCTGAGCCTGTGTGGGCAACATTAATAGTTAAACTCTCATCGAAGTTCACCGCCACTGTAGTAGCATTCGTTGTAGATGGGTTTGAGATGCGGCCATCCTTATCAATAGCAAGCGCAAAGAATGTATATTCAGTACCATACGACAGATCATTGAACCACTTGTTAGATGACTCTTCATAGGTAACAGTACCATCCATACCTGTGTAGAATAGTTGGGTACGTTGTGCATTTTTTAGCCACTCTGTATCGATAATCCAATCGTTAAGTGTAGTTCCTTCTAGCTCTGATTTTGCCACGTGTCCCGAAAGGAAACCATCTACATTCTCAGACCCTCTAGTTACTGTGACTTTAGCACTGTTGATCGTAACTTCACTTGCTTCAAGGTTCAAAGTTTCCGTTCCCTGTCCAAAGGTTGTTAGAGCAGGAGTAGTGTAGTTGTACTGTGCAGGCTCTTCTACAAGTTCATATTTACCATCCGAGCTTACATTAAGTGGCACTGCGAACAGCACATAGTTGAAGGTTGGTGATAGCATATTCAGATTTAGAGTAGTATCAGCTACTACAGTGTACTTAATATTTGAGTTGCCACTTGTAATACCAGACTTAAAGTCATCTATGTGAGCAAACTGACCATCTGTGAATTGGTATGCCCAAAGTTGTGCTCTTTCGCTATCGAAGTTAATATCGATCTGAATATTAAGCGCAGAGATTCTATCCTCTACAACCTGAACAATACTTGCAACAGTAGAGAACATAACTTTAACCTCAGCACTCTCAATACCCTCAACTGTATTAAGAGCCTTGATTACAAGTTCGTATTCAGTACCCGGAGTAAGCCCCGTTAGCTCAACAACTATAGGAGTCTCTATAGCAGCCTCTGTCCACTCTGGATCTACTGGAGCTTCACCAGCCTTATAGTAGTGGTAAAGCACCTGATCGCCATTTGCAAGCTCAACCTCTTGAGAAGCAGTTGACTCAGATACTAAAATCTCATTCACTAGAGTTACTGTAGGGCCCTCGATAGTTGTAAATGTAGTTGTTACAGAAGCACTCTCCTTCTCATCTGAGTTCAGAGCATATGCCTCTAAAGTGTACTCAATACCCGGCGTTAGGTTAGAGAGTGTCTCAACAATCTCGGTCTGTGACGAGATAACGCTGATGCTCTTCCAAGCTGGCTCATTTGCCGCCTCAGAGGTAGGGTAGTATGCAAAGAGTACCTCAGAGGCATCTTTGAATTTAACTGTTGCTTTCGCTGAAGTTGGAGTAACCTCCGACGCAACGATTGACTCAACCACCGCCTCTACAGCCGTAGGTCCTACTGGATCTTCTTGTGGGGTACAAGCTACCGCCGCAACAAGTGCAAATGCTCCAAGAGCAAATTTTGCTACTCTCTTTGTAATCATTCTCATTTAATTAAAATTTTGTTGTTTATGTGTGTTATTAAGGTAATTTACCAGTAAGGATACTTTCCATTGTAAAATATCCTTACTGGAGATCTTCAAAGGTAGCGAAAATATTGATATAAAACAAGAAATGAGCACCGATTTTCACTGCCTAAGACCCATTAATCTGACAGATCTACTGCAATATACCGACTCTTTCCACTATATTACTCGTCACCCCCTATTGCGAATATTACAAACCACTCTATATTACGCAGGGCTACTATACTGATGATAAATATATTAAGCATATGTATAGATATAAAAAAAGATAACAGTGCTAAGGTTAAGTAGCACTGTTATCTATACTCTCAAAAAAATATCTAGTTTACTTGATCTTCCTCCTTTGGGAGATATTGTTTATACTTTAGCTTTCGCTCCTTCCACTGTTGGCGAGCGAGTTGTTGCATATCCTCGACTGTATCCTTCTCGTCGATAATCTCAAGCCCTAGGATAGTCTCTACGATATCCTCCATAGTGATAATACCCTCGAATGAACCATATTCATTCACTGCAATAGCGATATGCTCCTTAGATGCTAGTAGCTTTTCCCAAGCTACCGATACACTCTCGTGCTCATATAGTGCAAGGATTGGGCGGCGAATATCAACAAGATTCAAATCAAACTTATCTTGTGCCAGCGCCTCCAACACATCCTTATATAGCACATAACCCGTAATAAAGTCACGCTCAGCGCCATAGAGTGGAATACGTGAGTGAGGGCCACCAGTAGTGCCTTTCTCATAGAAATCCTTGATAGATAACGCCTCATTAGCTGTAGAGGTAACGATGCGAGGTGTCATAACCTTGCGAACTTCAATCTTATTTAGTTTGATTAGGTTCTGAATAATTAGGTTTTCGCTGGAGTGAATTACACCCTCCTTAGTTCCTACATCTACCATTGCAGATACCTCCTCGCGGCTGATCGTTCCTTCACTTCCCTTTCTAGATATCACCTTGGTGATAAACTCCGAGAACCATACAAGCGGAAAACTTACAATAATTAGGAATTGAATAACCTTAGCTGCTGGGAGTGCAAGTACTCTCCAGTAGTTAGCACCAATTGTCTTAGGGATAATCTCCGACACTACAAGGATAAGGATAGTAAGTATCGCTGAGATCCAACCGAAGTACTCCTCGCCAAATACAGCTGTAGCCTGCGCACCAACACCTGCCGCACCAATTGTATGGGCGATGGTATTGAGCGAGAGTATCGCTGAGATTGGGCGGTCGATATCTACCTTCTGTTTCTTTAGCAGAGCAGAGTTTCGTGCCCCCTCAGCCTCCTTAATCGAAATAAAGGACATTGGAGTAGAGAGCAACACCGCTTCGAGTATTGAACATAGAAATGAGATTCCCAAAGCAAGGGAGAGATAGACGATAATTAGTACCACTATGGTTTAAAATATTATTTAATTAGTTTTGTTTTTAAATCTTTCTTAAAAGCAGAAGGCCGCAAGCTTATAAATAAGCTGCAGCCCTCTGTAACTCTTAGAGTCTTCTTAGTTCTCTGTAATAAGGAACTCAACTTATTGAGCAACGATTGCCTCTACTGGACAAACATCTGCACAAGTACCGCAATCAGTACAAGCCGAAGCATCAATTACATAAACATCACCAGAAGCAATTGCCTCTACTGGACACTCGTCGATACATGTACCGCAAGCAGTACAAAGATCCGCTTTAATTTCGTAAGCCATTTCGAAAATAAATTATATTAAAAAATTTGTTTGTTTTGTCGCTAGTTCTCTAGCTGTTTGTGCTACAAATATACAACTATTTTTTATTCCAACGATAATTTTTATTGTTTTTTACCCCTATTTTATCTAAAACCCTCTCCACAGTAGTCAGAACGACATCGTCGAGGCTCTTCGGGTGCGAATAAAAGGAGGGTGAAGCTGGCAAAATAGTAGCACCTGCTTGGCAAAGCGCTGTCATATTTTGCAGATGTATAAGCGATAGCGGTGATTCACGTGGCACTACTATTAGTGGCATTCGCTCCTTTAGTTGAACATCGGCAGCACGCTCAAGTAGAGTAGAGCTTACACCCGAGGCGATACGCCCAAGAGTTCCCATCGAGCACGGCGCAATTACCATTGCATCGGCGCAGTTCGACCCACTAGCTATCGATTCAAAGAATGAATCATTACTTAGAACCTCGATTAGCTCTGAATTTGTTGGCAGTGGGGTATCTGGAAGTTCATGGCTCCATACCTGCTCACCACTCTTGCTCATAACTACATAAACCTTAGAGACCTCTCTCGATGCCTCTAAAGCAAGAAGCAAGTGATGCGCATATATCGCACCACTTGCTCCTGTTATTGCTACTGTTATTCTCACTATAGGAATGAATATTTTGAAGAGTACTCTAGCATCTGCTCTGCGTAGTCTTGGTCGTAGTGAACCTTGATATCAACAATCTCGCCATCCTTCTCGATAACTTCGTATCGTGGATTAACAAATCCTGAGTATGGTGCGATATTTAGAGTAGCGAAGCGGTCAAGTACCTCCTTATGGAATGTTGGTTCGATACGGATACCGTATGTCTCTACAAGTGCTTTACCTGCATCGTAGTCACCTTCACTCTTAATTCTCTGAATCTCGCGAAGCTGAGTTGCAAAGATATCGCGTAGTTTATCGTAGTCGTTGATACGAATATAGGTCTTACCATCCTTCTTAACCATCTCGATTACATTATCAGCCTTACCTAGCTCATACGCCCAGTTTGCGATAAGTGCACGGTCGCGCATATGCGCTTGCTCAATATTCTTACCAAGCTCGATACGTGTAAGTTGAGTCATTGCACCATTAAGAATCTGATTGAAGTACACAGCCTTTGCTACATCTGGACTCTCAACGATACCAAGTTCAATCATCTTAGGGTCAGCGATATAGTATAGAGCAAATAGGTCAGCTCTTGCCTCCTCTAGCGGAGAGCTATAGTTCTTCAGCTCATCGCCTCTAGTACCCGGAGCTAGCTTACCACTACCGTGACCAAGGCACTCGTGGAGGTCAGTGTGTAGTTCGCCTGCAATAGCGCCATACTTAGCCTTTCTCTCTCTCTCGACCTCGTCAAGGATAAACTCTTCGGTGAATCCGCTACCAGTAGATGACTTTTCGTAAGCCTCAGAGATATTAGCGATAGTTACAGACTTGCTACCGTGGTCACGGCGAATCCAGTCTGCGTTAGGTAGGTTAATACCAAGCGGCGAGGTAGGGTAGCAGTCGCCACCAAGAGCCGCAACGGTAATAACCTTTGCAGATACACCCTTAACCTCATCTTTTTTGTATTTGTCGTCGATTGGTGAGTTATCCTCGAACCACTGCGCATTGTCAGAGATAATAGTAGTACGCTTAGTAGCCTCAATATCCTTGAAGTTTACAACGCTCTCCCAAGTAGCCTTACGGCCTAGTGGATCGGTATAGGTCTCGGTAAATCCATTAACAAAGTCTACTTGACCGCCATTATCCTGAACCCAAAGAACGTTGTACTCATCGTACTGCTCTAGCGAGCCGCTTCTATTCTGCTCGATAAGTTTCTCGATAGTTTGACGTTGTAGGTCATTCTCAGCAACCTCGGCTGCCTTCTCTAGCCAGTAGATATTCTGCTCAATAGCCTCAGAGTATAGGCCACCAACCTTCCAAGTCTTCTCCACTACCTTGCCATCCTCCTTAACGACCTTTGTATTTAGGCCATAAGAGATAGGTGTATTATCGTTAGGGTCAGCCTGTGCAGCGTAAAGCGCCTCTACCTCTGCCTCGGTTACACCATCATAGAAGTTTACAGCTGAAGTTAGCACTAGATCCTCGCCCTCTGTTTGGTTAACCATCTTAGGGTAGAAAGTAGGGTCAAAGATTACCTTCTTTAGGGTCGAAAGCGTCTCTTGATTTGGAAGTTTATCTGCTGGAGTTGCAGCTAGTAGTCCATCGAAGTACTCTGCCGAGAACTCAGGAGTGAACTTATCGTTAGAGTAGTGGTGGTGAACGCCATTAGCAAACCACACCTTCTTTAGATACTTCTCAAATGACTTGAACTCCTCGCTACTCTTATCTCCACTATATGTAGTATAGATAGCCTCAAGGGTCTTTCTTAGTGGTAGGTTATACTTAAAGTTCTGATCGAAGAGGATATCACGACCAGTAAGACCTGCTTGCGATAGGTAGTAAACTAACTTCTTCTGATCAAGAGATAGTGAGTCAAATCCATTTACACGGAACCTCAAAACCTTAACATCATCAAAGCGATCTACCTGCCAATCCATAGTCTCAGACACTGGACTACTTTGCTCTTTACTGCCGCATCCTACAAGTAATAGGGACATAGCTGAAATAATTAGTGTGTTTTTCATTAATAAATTTTTAAAAATTGTTTAGTGCAAAGATATAAAATTTGTTAAAAAAATCTTAACTTTGAAGTTTAAATATGCTTTTAAACACTAAATAACTTAGGTCGATATTAAAGTATCACTTAAATACTCATCTATTTATACTATGGATAAAGATTTTCTAATTAGACTAATAATGACTTCACCAAGGGTGGTGATTCCGGGTTTTGGTGCATTTCTTAAGAAACAGAAGGATGGTTACCCAGTCTTTACGCCCTTCCTTAAGAGTGATGATGGATTCCTAAGCTCTGAGATTGAGAGTGAATATGGCGTGCAGAGCAGTGATGCTAAGGAGATTATAGAGTCATATGTCGAGCATATCAAGGAGGTTCTCAGCGAGCGTAGGGCATACGTTATCGATGGAGTCGGCATCCTTAGGGTTAACGACAATGGCGCAATAACACTGCTTATGGATACCACAAAGCAGATACCGAAGTCGTCGACTAGCGCTCCTGCTCAGATAGAGGAGGCAGAGGAGGTTAAGGGTACGGGCACACCGCCACCTACCACTCAGCGTACAATTACACCCCAACCAATTATGGGCAGCCGTCCACAGTTTAATACTCAGCCACCAAGGCCAGCAGCAGCTCCTGCTCAGCCTGCACCGCAGAACCCGCCACAACCTGCCGCTCAGAGCAACCGCGGGCCAGCAGTGCCTCCAACACCAAGGCAACAACCGAGTGGTTTTGTACGTCAGAGCCCACCTCAGCCACAGACACAGGCCGCACCGCAACCAAAGGCAACTCCACGC
The DNA here is from genome assembly GCA_964369485.1 of uncultured Rikenellaceae bacterium. Classification (GTDB taxonomy): domain Bacteria; phylum Bacteroidota; class Bacteroidia; order Bacteroidales; family Rikenellaceae; genus Mucinivorans. Next base: position 30,335 of record CAYJFH010000015.1, read on the forward strand.
CCTGCTCCAGCGGGCACAAAGAGAGCTAGTGAAGAGCCTAGGCGTAGACCTGCCCCAAATCAAGAGTATAGAGAATCGACCGAGAGATACCTACGCGATACACCGCCAGCAAAGAAGAAAAAGAGGAGTGATGTATGGCTAATTATCGCCATAATTGCTGCAACGCTTGTTATCGGTATGATGATACTTGGAATCCTAACCGCCCAAGAGGTTCAGATGATCGAATAGATCTCTTAGCAATTATATTTTTTGAGAGCACCTCGGCTTAATTGCCAAGGTGCTCTCTCTATATTAATAGTGCGCTTTTGCGGAATATACATAGAGGGTGCGCCCCTGCACACGGAGTGATTTTATTAGAATAGAGTCAAGCTAGAGAAATTTTATGGGGGACGACGACTCCCCCGAGTCGTCCCCCTTATCTGCACTCCTTTCAGTCGTTACGACTTCGGGGTTCGCCTAGTCGTCGCCCCTTCGCACAACCTTGCTGATTATATTTGCAGAGTGTAAAACCCCTTTCAGGCTCACTCATTTTTTCCGCGTCCCGCGGGCGGGGAAAAACTTCGTTTTCCATGGTTTAGTATGCACTAATAAAGATCGAGCAGTAATTTAGTTCCCCAAAAACTCAATAGGCGATAGGCCATTTGCAAAGTCCTCGAGGCGTGGGTATTGCG
>CAYJFH010000016.1:0-29474 GCA_964369485.1 uncultured Rikenellaceae bacterium
ATCTATCGCACTCCCTCCTTGTAGTCAAAGTAGCTAAAGGCCGCCTTAACTCTGCTCTTAACTCCCGAAGAGGTAGCATAGATACCGACCATAGGGCCATTGAACTGCCCTCCTCGCCTATCTGAGATAATATATAGCGGTGCACTACCATCTAGCCTCTCCATAGCCTCCTCGCTATCTCCATATAGGAATATCACATCGTGTCCATCGCTTCGCATTCTGAGCTTCACCTCACCCTTCGAGCTATATGGCACACGTGCAATTTCGCTCTGAGTGTCATCGACTTGGCTATATGCAACGAGTTCATCTCCTCTGCGCACAAATGCAATAAAGCTCTGCTCGTCACGATAGAGGATAACGCCTGCCTCCTCGCCCTTCGCTCTACCGAGGAGTTCAACAGAGGTTTCGGCACTAAACTGGGTTGCGCCAATTCTTCGTGTTAGTAGCGATGGGTTAGTAGTCTGGGATGCCATCTGCTCACGGCACTCTAAGAGCAACCTGCCATCCTTAAAGCTATACCACTGCTCCATAGGGCTACGCAGCATATTCCAATGAAGGGATAGCTTACCAGCTGAAAAGTCCTCACGGCTATCAGTTGGCAGATATGGGCTATATGGCAGCTTTGGTCTACGCTCTACCTCTAGTACCTGTCCTATGCCCTCATTGACAATAATTCCCACCGCCTCACCATTATTCTCAAACTTCATTGGAGTTAGGAACGTTTCACGAGCTAGGAACTTAGCATTATTCTCAAAATTTCTAATACCAAGGGCAACCATCCACCACTCACCACTCTGAGTCTCCACAATATCGGCGTGTCCTACTGCTGTAAGCCAATGGCTACGCCCTAGGTGACGGTGCGTAAGTATCGGATTGATATGGTGTGGGGTATATTCCCCTAGTATGCTATCGCTCTGGAATAGCGTCACGGAGTGTTCGTGGCTAGTGCCTCCTTCGGCAACAAGTAGTAGATACTTTCCATCACGCTTATAGATATGTGGTCCTTCTGTCCAGACTGCATTGCTGGCGTGTCCGTGGGTGAGCTGCACGCGAGGGCCTACTAACTTACCTGCCTTAGTGTCTAGCTCCTGCGCCCAAGCGCCCTGCTGTTGTGGCCAATCGGCTGGTTCGTGTAGACGACCGTGACCAACGTAGTAGCACTTGCCATCATCATCCCAAAATAGCGATGGGTCGATTCCCGGTGAGTTTAGTTCAATCGGTGCGCTCCACTCCCCTGCTGGGTCGGTCGCTGTGATATAGAAATTTCCGATTCCGTCGATGTCAGTGGTGATAATATAGAATAGCCCTTCGTGGTGGCGAATAGTAACTGCATAGATACCGCCATTACTGCGTAGGCCATCCTTTAGGGTCAACTTCTCAGGATCAGTAACCCCATAGCCGATAAGCTCCCAACTCACAAGGTCACGACTCCTATGTATTGGAATTGCAGGCCACCACTCGAATGATGAGTTAACCATATAGTAGTACTCCCCTACTCTACATAGCGATGGGTCTGGGTGGTATCCGCTTAGTATTGGGTTTGAGAAGAACTCAGGCGCTGCACCGAAGTTTGTAATCTCCTTCACCTTCTCAAAGAAGTCCCTCTTACGCTCTGTATCAACAGCCCAACTTGCGGGAATACTCTGAAAACCCTCTTCGAACTCCTCGCCCCCACGCCTAAAGTCGAAGTAGCCCCACGAGGCATACTCCTCTACCGATACCGATAGGTTCGACTCCTTAGAATCGAAGTTATAGTGGTCATCCTCATTGATAACAATTGGCTTAGGGGTGTAGGTGTCTACCTTACGTGTACGCTCGATTAGTGAACGCATAGCCGACGGTTCAGATACGCCATTACCGTGGAGTAGGACATAGTCCGATAGTGCAATAACTCTATCTGTTGGCACCTTTGAGCCACTAAAGCTAGTAGAGACAAGTAGTCTGCGGCCATCCTTACTAGTGCCCTTAACCCTCTGGATTAACTTCCAAATATTTTCAGGCTGGAGCACTGAGTGGTTGTAGTATATATCGCACTCATTGGCGATCTCTACCATAACATTACCATAGCCGCTTTCGAGTATCCACTCCGTAGCGTTATCAACGGCACGCTCAACAGCGCTATTATCTTCGAGGTACTCATCGGCCCCGAAGTAGAAGTAACCAAGTATTACCACCATTCCGAGCTCATCAGCACGCTTTAGCACCCTCCCTAATCGCTCCATATATACCATATCGAGGCTACCATCGGAGTTAAATGCTGAGTTTATCCATCCGTGGTTGCCATATCCCATAGGGCTACCCCCCTGTAGATTTAGAGTAAAGGCTAGTAGTCCATATGAGTGCCACTCCTCCATAGCCGCTATAAACTCATCGGTGTTGCGCTCTGCGCTCCACTCCCCCGTATCGGGATATGCAAAGTTTGGTGCAGTCTTTTGGTTTCTATCATCAAAGATACCGTTGACCATCCTAGAGTTCATAAGTAGTCCCTCTACTCTATGGCCATCCCAGTACCTGCCTGCATAGGTAATCGTATCATTAATGTAGAAAGATGTGCCGTGTATCGACACCTCGGTTCTCTGCGCCCATAGCGATGTGGCACTAAGAGAGAGCATTAAGCATAGTAATAGTCTCTTCATTTTATGTTAGTTGTTAGTTTTGTAGTGTGAGCATAGGGAGTATCACCTCCCTACGCCCTATTACTTTGGGTTATTCAACCCAAAAGCTCTTCTTCTGTAGATCCTCATCACGAGATGAAGAGCCTACCATTACGATAAATTCGCCCGCCTCTACGATCTTATTCATCGCTATGTCATAGAACTCTAGCTTATCAGGAGTGATAGTAAACTCAACGGTCTTACTCTGTCCCGGCTCTAGCTCTACCCTCGCAAAGTCCTTTAGCTCCTTGACTGGGCGAGTCACACAGCTGTACTTATCACGGATATAGAGCTGCACAATCTCAGTTCCCGCCATATCGCCAGTGTTAGTCACCGTTACTTCTGCCTTAACTGAGCCATCTTTGCCAATCTTCTGCTGAGATAGTTTAAGGTCTGAGTACTCATAGGTAGTATAAGATAGGCCGTAACCAAATTCATATAGTGGTTTAGGGTTCATATCCTTATTTGGGTGGAAGTAGTGCGATGGTTTGTGGTTATAGACCATAAGTAGTTGGCCTGCCGAGCGTGGAATAGTAACCGATAGCTTAGCCGATGGGTTTACCTTACCATATAGGATTTCGGCTACTGCCTGACCGCCGACCATACCCGGTTCCCACGCTTCGACAAGCGCTGGAAGGTTCTCCGATGCCCAAACCGTAGATAGTTGACGACCATTTACAAGCACAAGAATCGTTGGAGTACCAGTTGCATTTAGTCGCTCGATTAGCTCATTCTGAAGACCGATAAGCTCCAGCGAGGCTCTATCGATATTCTCACCACACGTTCTATCGTTCCAGCGGTGGCGCATCATATACTCACCCGCAACTACGATATTAAGGTCAGAGCGCTCGCCAACTCTAACGGCTGCATCTACCTGCTTAGGATCCATATTCTGTGGATCCCACCCTTGGTCTACAAATGTAAAGTTTGTGGTCGGCGATACTGCCTCTAACCCCTCGAGGATTGTAATTACATTCTTAGGGTCCTGCGATGCACTCCAGTCGCCCATAATATTCTCGTCATTGGCATTTATACCAGTGACTAGCACATTGCGGTACTTCTTAGCATCTAGCGGTAGGATACCGTCATTTTTTAGTAGTACGATTGAGTTACGTGCTGCCTCTAGTGCAGTTTCGACGTGCTCATCACATAGGCGAATATCCATAGTAGTCTCCTCATCGGCGTATGGATTCTCGAATAGTCCTAGGCGGAACTTAGTGTATAGGATTCTGCGTGCAGACTCATCGATTCTACTCTCAGGGATTCTACCCTCACGTACAAGCTCTGTTACTGCTTCAACCCAACCCGGGCCGTGCATGTGCATATCCATACCCGCCATAATAGATTGGTAGTATGCCTCTTTGAAGCTCTCGGCAGTTCCGTGTAGGTCGTGGATTCTCTCAATATCCATCCAGTCACTCACCACAAAGCCCTTAAAGCCCCACTCCTTACGTAGCACATCCTCCATCATCCACTCATTGCTGTGGCAAGGGATGCCATTTAGTTCGTTATGGGCAGTCATTAGAGATAGAGCCCCAGCCTCTACGCCCAGTTGGAATGGAGGGAAGTAGATCTCACGAAGAGTGCGCTCCGATAGGTCGGCAGGGGCAGCATTGCCACCATTCACCGACTCACTACCAGCAACGAAGTGCTTAATACAGGCAAGAACGTCCGTCTCAGGGTTATCTAAGTTACCCTGATAGCCCTTAGTAGTTGCAACACCTAGTTGCCCCACTAGGTATGGATCCTCACCAAAGGTCTCACCTACTCTACCCCAACGGGCATCACGTGCAACCTCCACATTCGGATTAAATGTCCAGTGCATATTCATAGCACGCATCTCACGTGCAGTTTGGCGCGCAATCTTATATGCCATAGTGGTGTCAAATGAGCACGACAGACCGATATTTGTTGGATATACCGTGTTATCTGGTGCATTTGCATTGCCGTGGATAGCATCGATACCGAAGATAATTGGAATCTGTAGGCGGCTCTCCATCGCTAGGCGCTGGATCTCATTTGCCTCTTCGATATGTAGAACGTGGAGGAATGAGCCGATAAGACCCGTACGCGTCCACTCCTTAATGTCCTCTACATCGACCCCGGGATAGAATCCATTAGCTGTATTTTGAATCAGTTCCTCCTCGGTCATACCCGCAGAGTTGTCTGTTACGTGCTGAATGCCCACAAATTGATTCATCTGCCCTACCTTCTCCTCTAGGGTCATACGACCAAGGAGATCCTCAACTCTATCCTCAATTGGAGCCTCTGGGTTCTTATAGACTACCTCATCCGAAGAGCAACCGCCAAGCATAAGCGAGCAAGTCGCAGCAGTAAGTGCCATCTTTATTACTTTATTAACCATGGTTTTATTTATAAAAAAAGAGGAGAGAGCTATTTAAAACCCACTCCCCTTACTGTTATTATCTAAAAAGAATTAGTTAGCTGGAACGAATACCCAAGTCCAACCACAAGCGTCAGCACGTCCCCATGTCTGTAGATTCTGAACATATAGCACTAGTCTATCTTCTGTTAGCTCTACGATATCGAACGATGTAATTGGGTTTGGCGCATCAGCCACAGCACCTAGAACAGTAGTTCCACTTGTAGATAGCTTCATTAGGCCAGTATTAAGGGCAAATGCACCGTTAGTTACTGTACCATCATCAGCAGTCTTTACCATGTTAGCGCCACCATCAAGGTTGAACTCTAGTGTACCTGCCAAGTCGGTATTACCCAGACCTACTCCATCACCACCAGCGTTCCACCAAGGGTTAAGTGCTGTTGAGATGTTATCATTTGGTGACATAAACCACCACAGACCACCATCACCTACTGCACCATTTAGCTTCCAAACTTTACCACCTAGGTCAGCACCAGTAAGTGCATAGTACTCAGGATCTAGCTCGTTATCTAGCTCGTTGATTGTAACAGTTATCGATTGTGAGAAACCACGCTCAACTGTTGCACCACCATCTGGGCTATATGTGTTAAGGATATGGTAAGTGAATGTTGCCTCACCCGGAATTGGGTAGATAAAGCTAACCTCGTCAGTCTGCTTTGTACCTACTCCATAGTCCCAGTAGCCATATACACCCGGCGTAGTCATCTTAATGGTAAAACCATTACCTTGACCATTTGCTGATTGCTCAATGTCGAAATCAAGCACTGTTCCCGGAACAAATGAGTTCTTGAACTCAGTAGTGTGCATCTGAGTCTCACAAGAGGCTAGCAGTAGCATCGCTATGGCCGAGAATATTGATAATATCTTTGTTTTCATATTTATCAGATTTATTATTTTTTTAATCAAAAATTAAACTCTACTACCAACCAGCGTTTTCAGTATATACACCATTTGAGATAGATACCTCAGTCTCTGGGATTGGAAGAAGACCCTTCTGCGCCGCTGGAGGTGTAATTGAGTATGCCTCCTCGATCTTGTTGTTCATAACGTTTACTGGTTGAACATAGTAGTTATTTCCACTGTAAACATCACCCCAACGTACAAGGTCATACCATCTTACTGCCTCGAATGCGAACTCATACATTCTCTCAGCCTTAAGTGCTTCGAGTGTGTAAGGAACTGGATCTAGGCCTGCGCGGTCACGAAGAGCTGTCATACCAGTGTTAGTCTCCGTAAGCTCATCCTTCATAAGTAGGATATCTGCGAAGCGAAGTAGGATATGGTCTTGAGCGTGACGAAGCTGCATATCATTAGAACCATTAGCCGATACATTATAGATATACTCGAACATACCTACTGCACCACCAAATGTAGTACCTGCAATCTCCTTATTACCGTCGATTACTAGAGTTTGGTACTTCTTATTTACATAGCCTGAGTACTGCTTAGCACCCTTATCTTCGAAACCAGCTGTACCATTCTCTGCATCACCAGTAGCTAGAACAGAGCCCTCTTTACGAAGGTCAGCATCGTCCCAAGATGAAACAAAACCCGGGTGAACAGTACCGTGACCCCAACCTTGACCAAATGGCTGAAGGGTGTTGTCGCGAAGACCGAAGTATAGACACTGCTTGTTAACTCTCTGCTGTTGGTCTACACCCCAGTTACCAAATGCGTAACGAACCGAGAACATAACCTCTGAGTTACCAGTAGTTCCTTCGATTGTTGGAGTGAAGCCATCTTGACCTGCCCACTGTAGATTCTCTGCGTTTGCCCAAGGCAGTTTGTTTTCGCCTGCTGCGTCACCAAACTTAGCAGAAGCATAGTTAACGTATGAGTATGGCCATAGTGAACGGAAGTCAGTAAGAAGTGCGTAACCACTATTTGCGATACAGTCCTCAAGGTATGCTACTACATCAGCTTTTGCTAGTTCACCACCACCTGCTGCATCATTTAGAGGAAGAGTTGATGTTGGAGTGCTCTCGATGTTAGTCATATAGCCAGTGTAGTGCATATAGGCACGCGCGATATAACCTTGAGCGATCCATCTATTAGCGTGGCCATACTCCGATGTAGCGTAAGCAGTTGCCGCTTTGTTAGGGAATGCCTCAATCGCTAGTTTAAAGTCAGATGCTGCCTGAGTAAAGGTCTCAGTATAGCTCGAACGTGGAACATCACGAGGAGATGCAGTTGTAGCGATGATAGGCACACCACCAAACATACGACCTAGGCGTAGGTAGAAGTAACCACGCATAAAGTACGCCTCACCTAGAGCCTGAGCTGCATAAGCATCAGCTTCTGCCTCTGAGCTAAAGTAAGTGTCGATATTAAAGTCAGCCGCTGTAAGGCGCTCGATAAGAGCACTTGCACGGTTGATACCATTGTATGCGTTTTTCCACGCATCGTGGAAGTAGTCTACTGAAGGGTCAGTAAACTTATCTAGGAAGAATGAGCTCTCACCACCAGATTCACCACCACCAAGTGTAAGGTCATCGAGTACGTTAATCGACACATTCTCGTCACTAGTCACACCTGCGTTGTACATTGCGTGGTACATACCTGCAACACCTTCTGCAATCTCAGTTGGATTAGAGTAGAAGCTGTTAAGGTCCTTACTATATATATTCGTAGCGTCTAGGAACCCCTCACAAGAGCTCAGAGCAACCAGTCCAGCTAGAATAGGTAATATTCTCTTTTTCATATTTTTGATATTTTTCTTTTTAACTCTTTGTCTATAACTCATTAGAATGTTAGGTTAAGACCTATCATAAATGTGCGTGGAAGTGGGTAAAGACCTAGGTCAACACCTGATGCCCACGATGCACCGTCACCACCATAAGCTACGTCTGGATCGAATCCTTCGTAATCTGTGATAGTAAATAGGTTGCTTGCAGATACGTAAAGAGTAAGGTTAGACATGATACCCTCTGTGAACATCTCAGCAAAGTTGTAACCAACTGTTAGGTTAGTCATACGGATGTAGTCTGCATCGTAGATATACGACTCAGAGAACCACTGAGAGTTACGGTGAGATCCTGAGCTAAGGATAGGAATCTTGTTAGATGTACCCTCACCTGTCCAACGGTCAAAGATTTGAGTTGTCCAGTTTCTCCATAGGTTGTTGTCACCCGATGCTGCCCAGAAGTATGAGTTAGCAACTTGGTGGCCAAACTCACCAGTTAGAGTAGCGTTAAGGAATGCACCTTTGTACTCGAAGTTAAGTTGAAGACCTAGAGATACGTCTGGATTTGGATTACCGATCATAGTGCGGTCTTCGTCATTGATAACACCGTCACCATTAACGTCAACGAACTTAACGTCACCCGGTTTAGCGTCAGCGAAGTAAGCCTCACCATTCTCATTTACCCAACCATCAACGTCTGCTTGGTTCTGAAGGAGACCGTCTGTCTTGTAACCATAGAAGAAGCCGATTGGCATACCAACCTCGATACGAGAGATAGCTGGACCATTCTCGATCATCTGTGAAGTTGGACCATTCATAAAGCCACCAGCCGATGCTAGCTTAGTTACCTCATTTACGTTAGTGTATAGAGATAGAGTTGCACCATATTTGAAGTCTTCCCAAGCTGTATCGTTCCATGAAACTGTAAGCTCAGTACCTTGGTTAACGATGTCACCACCATTAACGAATGGAGCACCTGCACCTGAAGTACCTAGGATAGGAGCGATAACTAGCCAGTCCTTAGTAGTCTTGTGGTACCAGTCGAATGTAACACCTAGACGAGATCTAAAGAAGCGAAGGTCAACACCAAGGTTAAGCTGCTCAGAGGTCTCCCAAGTTACGTCCTGATTAGGTACGTTAGATGGGTAGCTAGTTGTCGAAGATGTAACTTTGTTATCACCGAAGTAGTAACCGTTACCAGTAGTTGTGATATTAGATGAGTAAACAAAACCTACGTAGTTACCCCATTGGTCCATAAGTGTTTGGTTACCATTCTGACCCCATGATGCACGAAGTTTACCATAAGATAGGAAGTTAACCTCTTGCATAAAGTCCTCCTCAGAGAAGTTCCAACCTGCTGCTGCCGATGGGAAGTAACCCCACTGCTTGCCCGGCGCAAAGTTAGATGAACCGTCCGCACGCATTGTGAAGTCTGCCATATACTTGTCATCGTAGTTATACGATACACGACCCATATATGAGATAAGACCACCACCTTGTGCTGCCCAGTCGTAACCGTAAGTATCGATCTGAGATACACTCTCTGGCTTAGGAACGTTGTTTAGGTAAGCGTGCTCAAGGTCGTTGTAAAGCGAACCTGCTTTGCTACCACCAACGCCCATATTAATCATAGTCTTGTTAACCTCATTACCAACAAGGAAGTCGAAGTTGTGATCACCCCAGCTCTTCTTGTAGTTGATAGTGTTAGTCCAAGTGTACTCTGCATATTGGTTCATACCTTGGCTTACGTTATCAGTAGTTGTTGGAGTAAACTGAGCACCGAAACCCTTGTTAGTTGGAGTGTAGTTACGCGAGCTACCAAAGCTTGCGTTAACACCAAATGATGAACGGATCTTAAGATCTTTGATAGGCTCGATATTGATATATGCGTTACCTAGGATATTGTTACCACGGCCATCTGAGAATTGGCTACGAGAGTAGTACATAAGTGCCATAGGGTTGCTATGCGCAAAGTTTAGACCGTCAAGGTTAGGAGCGATTCCAGTATCGTCTGGAGCTTGATCCCAATAAACTGGCATAAGTGGAGATGTACGAAGTGCATTGTAGATATCACTATAGTAGATATTACCAGTCGCAACACTCTTGTTAGTTGTGTTTGAGTAAGTAAGGTTCTCACCAACTGTTACAATAGCACGACCATCTTCGTCAGCAAATAGGATCATATCAGAGTTGAAAGATAGGTCGAAACGCTTGTAACCAGCACCGATGATATCACCACCAACTAGACCAGTTTGGTCGTAGTAACCAACACCCATTGCATAAGTAGTCTTAGTACCACCACCAGTGATGTTGATGTTGTGTGAAGTTACAGGAGCATTCTCATATACTAGTTCGTCTAGCCAGTTTGTACCTTCCCAACCATTCTCTAGCATACCCCAGATATAGTCACCATACTCAACGCCTAGTCCCGGACTAACGCTATTTAGCCAAGCGTTGTTCTGAAGGTTCGATCTCCAATCCACAGGAGCTAGACCATCATTTGTACGCATCTCGTCTTGGATAAACATATATTGCGAAGCGTTAAGTGATGTTGGTGCACTTGCGATATTCTGAACACCATAGTATCCACTATAAGATACTTGAGTCTTTTGATTTGAGCGACCCTTCTTAGTTGTAACAAGGATTACACCATTAGCTGCGCGCGAACCATAGATTGCAGCCGATGCAGCATCCTTAAGTACGTCGATGCTCTCGATAGATTGTGGGTTGATATTGTCGATACTACCAGTTGCCACACCATCCACGATATATAGTGGAGAGCTGCTACCTACTGTACCGATACCACGGATATTAACCTTTGTACCAGATCCCGGAGCACCATTGTTCTTCTGAACCGAAAGACCCGGAGCAACACCTGCTAGTGCCTCCATTGCCGATGCAGTGTTAAGTTTAGCTACATCAGAGCCCTTAACGTTAAGGTTAGCACCCGTTGTAAGTTTCTTCTTAGTTACACCGTAACCTACCGCTACGACTGCGTCGATTGCAGTTGCCTCTTCAACTAGAACTACATTAAGTTCAGTTTGACCAGGCGAAAGTGCGATAGTTTGGTCTGCGTAACCTACGTACGAGAAAGAGAGGGATGCTTGGTCAGAAGCTACGTTGATGGTGTATCCACCGTAAACGTCAGAAATTTGGATATTGTCAGTACCCACGACTCTAATGTGTGCACCGATAACTGCATCACCTGTTTTAGAATCTGTAATTGTTCCCCTAATTGTAAGTTGCTGAGCAAGAACATTGCTGCTAATTAGAAGAACCAAAAGTAGAAGTAATTTGTTTTTCATACTTAAAAATTGTGTTAGTTATTTAAGATAAATGGTTCTTTGTGTAGAGCGAATTTAAGAATCATTATTTAATTTTCCAAATAATGACTACCTTATTTATTACATTTTTTAATAATATCAACGCTAAGTAATATCCTTAGGACAATTAATTCAAAAAATAATTTAATATTTAATGAAAATAACTTGGCCAACAAAACCATATCTTAAATATTAATTAAAATAATTTAACATATACTATTTTGATGTTTTGTGTACATAGAAATTACAATTCGCTATTTTATAGATATTTAATATATATTACATAAAAAAAGGATAGCATCTAAAGACACTATCCTCCTTACAGTAACTAAATTAGGAAAAATTCCCTAAAATCGATTTGTTAAATATTAGGTGTATTCCAAATTTTTGTCTCTTTACACCTAACTAATACTAATTTGTCACCAATTTGGATGCTAAATTCACCCTCTTCGAGTCTCCACTTACCGTCATTTCCGACAAAAGCAAGGTCGCTAGCCGGCACGCTAAGTTTCACAGTTTGAGTCGCGCCCTTAGCGATCTCAACTTTGCTAAATGCACGTAGTCGACGAACATCTGGAGTAAGCGATGCTACTCTATCTGAGCTAAATAGCAGCACACTCTCCTTACCATCCATATCGCCTGTATTAGATACCTCAACCTCGAAATGAAGGGTATCAGCCGCAGTAAACTCAGTAGCCGAAGCCTTAATATCTGAGTACTCGAAGTTAGTGTAGCTAAGGCCATAACCGAATGCCCACTGTACAGATACAACTGCATCGTAGTTATATGCACCTGCCATTACATCGGTCTGCTCAGATGGCTTAAAGTCATAGGTAGATAGCGAGTGAACGTACTTAGGGTAAGTATATGGTAGTCTACCACTAGGGTTAGCCTCACCATATAGTAACTTCGCAAGTGGGCGACCACCGTGTGAACCCGGTAGGTAAGTTTGGATAACACCCGCAACTAGTGGCTCGATCTCAGAGATAATACGCGGACGACCCTCATTTAGCACAAGGATAATAGGCTTTTTAACCTGCTCGGCTAGTGCTTTGATTAGGTTGCGCTGATTCTCAGATAGTGTCAGATCATTCATATTACCCGGAGTCTCGCAGTATGAGTTCTCGCCAACAAATGCAAGGATATAGTCAGCTCCACTAGCACGTGCTGCAGCTACCGCCTTACCGATCTCTGGAGTATTCTCATCCGACCAGTGCTTAGCTGTAGAGTGGTGCGTATAGTCTACACCCGGGAAGTAGCTTACATTCTCCTCGCCTAGGTACTCCCTAAGGGCAGTAAGGAACGTTGCACCATTTGTCTCGAAGTCGTCAGCACGGTGACCCTGCCAGCTATATGACCAACCGCCATTCATCGCACGGAATGAGTCTGCATTAGGGCCAGTTACAAAGACTTTTTTACCTTTTTTAAGTGGAAGAATATCTCCTTCATTCTTTAGAAGTGTGATTGCCTCCTCGGCTGCAGCTTCAGCTGCTGCAAAGTGCTCCTGAGAACCATATTTAGGGAAGTCTTCGAAGTTGTAGTATGGCTTCTCAAATAGGTTAAGGCGTAGCTTCATACGTAGTACACGGCGCACTGCATCGTCAATACGGCTCATAGGCACTTCACCCTCCTCTACTAGCTCCTTAAGATAGGTACAGAATGACCACTCATAAGGCACCATCGACATATCGATACCTGCATTAATGGCAAGTTTAATAGCCTCTTTCTTAGATGAAACGATCTTATCACGAGAGTAGATATTATTAATATCTGCCCAGTCAGTAACGATAAGTCCATCCCAGTTTAGATCCTCTTTAAGCCACTCTGTCATATATTCACTATTGATGTGTAGTGGTAGGCCATTGTTCTGTGCAGAGTTAACCATTACAGATAGTGCACCAGCACGTACAGCCTCTAGGAATGGAGCAAAGTGACGCTCACGCATATCCTGCTCATTGATATAACTTGGGGTACGGTCCTTACCCGAGAATGGCACACCATAACCTAAAAAGTGCTTTAGGCAGGCTGCAACCTTATCGTCTGCAACAAGTGTCATAGGGTCTGCACCTTGGTAGCCCTCAACGCAAGCTACACCCATCTCTGATACTAGATGGCTATCCTCACCATAGGTCTCCCACTGACGTGACCAACGAGCCTCACGGCCAAGGTCAATTACTGGAGAGAAGTTCCAAGGAATAGATGTCGCCTTGGTCTCATAAGCTGTAATCTCTGCACCACGGCGCACTAGCTCTGGGTTAAATGTAGCACCCATCGCAATACCTTGTGGGAATAGAGTACCGCCAGTTGTGTAGGTAGTACCGTGGATCTGGTCAACACCATATACCATAGGGATGCCGATAACCTCCATCGAACGCTCCTGAAGCGTAGAGATAATCCTCTGCCACTCCTGCGGAGTCTGAGCCACACCACCCGGAGTATTAAGGATCGAACCTACCTTATACTTATTGATAACTGAGTCCATCATCGCCTCGTCAAAGGTAAATGGAAGGTCTGAGTGATAAGGGCCACCCGGGCTAAGGATATCGATGGTAAGTTGTGTCATCTGACCAATCTTCTCATCGAGGGTCATCGTCTCCATAATCTCATCGATACGTGCCTCCATTGGGTCCTTTGTACCGCTTGAACAAGAGACGGCTGCAAGGGCAGCTGCTGCTAGTAAAATTTTCTTCATTGTGTGTTATTTTTATTGTTGTGTTATTTCTGATATACCCTTACGTAGTCAACCTCCATAGTCGCTGGGAATAGCGAGTTGTCGATACCATGTAGTCCGCCCCAACCGCCACCAACAGCAAGGTTCAGAATTAGGAAGTGTGGAGCATCGAATGGCCACGCCTCAGGGGTCTTAACTTCATTTGCTGGGCAGAACCAAAATGGCTTGGCAGGGTCATCAACGTAGAACCAAAATCCCTCTTCGGTCCAGATAGTGCCGTATGTATGCCAGTGAGCCTCATTATCAACTTCGGTGCGGTGCCCACGCTGTGTACCCTTGCCGTGGTTATAGTCCTCGCTATGTAGAGTACCGTGTACAACACCCGGGTCATAACCGACATACTCCAAGATATCGATCTCACCACATAGTGGCCAACCTGCCTCCGCGATATTAGTACCTAGCATCCAAAATGCAGGCCATACACCTACACCAAGGGGTAGACGCATCCTCGCCTCGATCCTTCCGTAGGTAAATGCCTTAGTACCGTTGGTATTCATACGTGCCGAGGTATATGAACCAAACTCCTTCTTATCATTTAGCTTCTTTGCAGTAATCTTTAGCGTACCGCCCGATAGCGAGTGGTTGCCGCTCTTTTGGTAGTCTTGAAGTTCATTATTGGCAATATAGCCCTCCTCCATAACCCAGTGAGGGGCAAGCTCCGAGCCATCGAACTCATCGCTCCATACTAAACGGTAGTCCTCGGTGTTTGGTGCTGGTTGTGCAACTGAATTACTCTTAGCCTCTGCGCCTAGTTGAGCTGAGGCCACTTGCACCCCTACAAATGCAAGTACAATTGTTAGAATCTTCTTCATTTTTTAACTGGTTTTATTAATTATTGATACTGATATACCCTTACGTAGTCTACCTCCATTGTAGCAGGGAAGATGGTGTTATCGATGCCCTGAAGACCACCCCACGAGCCACCTACCGCTAGGTTAAGAAGTAGGAAGTGTGGAGAGTCAAATGGCCAAGAGCCAGCATCACCCTTACTAATCGCCTCAACTCTATAGAATGGACGGGTGTGATCGTCGATATAGAACTCTATATAGTCTTCGGTCCAAGTGATACCGTATGTATGCCAATCTGCTGTATTTTCGAGTGTCTCTCTTGAGCCATAGTTATTCCCTAGCGCATGGTTGTAGTCCTCCATATGGAGGTTAACGTGAATTGTTGTAGGCTCAAAGCCTACAAACTCCATAATATCTATCTCGCCACAAAGAGGCCAACCAGCCGTACCGATATTGCCACCGAGCATCCAGAACGCAGGCCAAAGACCTACACCCTGAGGCAGCTTCATCCTAGACTCCACTCTACCGTAGGTGAACTCCTTGATGCCTTGGGTCTTGATACGAGCTGAGGTATATGAACCGAAGACCTTATCCTCATTTACAAGTTTGGCGGTGATCTTAAGCGTACCATCCGACACTTCGTGGTTGCCCGATGCTTGGTAGTCTTGAAGCTCATCATTGGCAATATACCCCGTTTCGTTTACCCACGACGAGCTAAGTTCATTGCCGTCGAAGTTATCCTCCCACACTAGAGTCATCTCATAGTTAGGGTCTTGAGAGGTAACTACAAAGTTCTCGCTCTTACTTGCGATACGCTCACCGCCAGCCCATAGCTCAACTCCAACTCTATAGCTCCCGACCTTTGGGTAGTAGTGCGAGACCTCATCAACATTCTTTATAGGGGCAATTCCTTCGATACTCCACTGCAAGATTTCATAGTCGCCGCTACATAGCGACTTTAAAGTGATGTTATGACCATCTGTAGTGATGATCTCAAAGTCCGCTACTGCACCTGACTTACCGTCTTGGCAGCTTACGGCAAAGAGCCCCACGCTTAGCGCGCATAGGGCAGTAAATAGTTTAAATCTCATAAGGGTTGTGTTAGTTTATAAAATATTTTAAAATATAATAGGTGTGTTATCTCCAAATATAGGCAATAAAAAAATTATTTACAAACTAAAGTCCCCCTTTACCCTATCCCACAGAGAATAAAAGGTCATAGAGAGAGAGGGTAAAGTTAAGTTCCAGCCGTTGGAATCTTAACTTTACCCTCTCAATTTATCTATATCTACTGTCTTTACAGTACTATGCCAGTTCAAAAACTACAGCTGCTCTATTGATATTATATATCTTAATGTAGTTATGTCCTTCGCGGCGGTAGCTAAAGTACTCGGCACTATGGTCAAGTCTACCGAATCCACCATACTCCTCAGAGTCGCTATCTAGTATCACACGGTACTTACCGGCCACTGGAACTGGAATCTCATAGTCCATAAATGAGTTTGTCGGGTGCCAGTTAAACACAAATACAAGTCCCGAGAGCTCAAATACAGTTGTCTGATCGCCTTGGTTCTGAAGTAGATTGTAGGCATACCCCGCCCTTAGCAGGTGGTGACAGCGCACTAGGCGCACCATTCTGCGGTCGAATGCTTGTAGTTGGCCATAGCGCAGGAATCCATCCTCGGCAAGCGACCACCTACGTTGAGCGTGTTGGTAGCTCCAGCCATTCCCCTCCCTTGGGAAGTCGATCCACTCAGGGTGTCCGAACTCATTACCCATAAAGTTAAGGTAGGCATTACCAGCAAGGGTAATAGTGAATAGACGTATCATCTTGTGTAGAGCAATACCTCTATCTATCACAACGCTCTTCGATGCTCTATCCATCGAGAAGTACATCTCCGAGTCCATCAGTCTAAATGCAATGGTCTTGTCGCCAACTAATGCTTGGTCGTGGCTCTCACAGTATGCAATGGTCTTAACATCCTGTAGGCGACTATTCATCACATCCCACATCTCATATACATTCCACTGCTCATCTGGGGTATCCTTTAGATACTTAATCCAGAAGTCTGGCACTGCCATTGCGAGTCTATAGTCAAACCCGATACCGCCATCCTTAATCGGTTGCGCCATTGCAGGCATACCACTTACATCCTCGGCAATAGTAATAGCCGATGGCTTAACCTCGTCTATTAGTTTATTTGCAAGTGTAAGGTAGAGTATAGCATCACGGTTAACCTCATCGCCAAAGTAGGCATCGTATGAGTTGGTGCTAAAGTCTGTATATCCGTGGTGGTAGTATATCATAGAGCTCACACCATCGAAGCGGAAGCCGTCGAAGTGAAACTCCTCTAGCCAATACTTTAGGTTACTGAGCAGGAAGTGCTGCACCTCATACCTACCGTAGTCAAATAGTTTGCTATCCCAGTGTGGGTGCTCGCCACGCTCGCCAGAGGGAGAGTATAGCGTATCTGTACCATCGAGGCGATTCAACCCCTCGGCTATATTCTTAACGTAGTGGCTATGGACTACATCCATAATCACTGCTATGCCCATCGAATGAGCAGTCTTAATCAGGTGTTTTAGTTCATCTGGGGTTCCAAACCTTGAACTCGGGGCAAAGAAGTTCGAGACGTGATAGCCAAAGCTGCCGTAGTATGGGTGCTCGGCCACTGCCATAAGTTGAACTGCGTTATAGCCTAGCTTCTTGATTCTCGGAAGGATAATCTCTTCGAACTCTCTATATGTTCCAACAGCCTCTTTCTCTTGAGCCATTCCGATATGTGCCTCGTAGATAACTAGCGAGCCATTAAGCTCTAGGTGGAACTCATCCTCATCCCAATCAAATCGCTGGGTTGGTCTCCAAACTTGACCACAGAAGTCCTTAGTCTCTTCGTCTTGAACAACACGGCGGATATATGCAGGGATTCTATCTAGCACCGAGCCATCGGCACCATTAATATGTAGCTTTAGCAGGCTACCGTGCTTTAGGCGGCGACTAACCTTATTATCGGAGATAAATGTAGACCAGTTACCCCAATCGTCCTTCTCTAAGAAATATTCGTCTCTGCGCCAGTCGTTCCAATCCCCAAATACCGAGACTGAAATGGCACCGGGCAGCCACTCTCTAATCCACCATCCCTTCTTACTAGGGTCATAGTGAATACCATAGAATAGGTGCGCATTAGCATAGTCTTTCAATGAGCCAGAGTAGTGTTCGATCTCAGAGAGACGCCACTTATATCTGTCATATCTAAAATTGAGCTCATCCTCTACTGGAATTAACCACTCATCACGCTGAACAATAGGTAGACTCATACTCGGGTTGTTTTTTATTACTAAAATATTTTAAAAAGTGTAGGGGTTAACTGTTGGGGCAAATTTATACATTTTATCGTGAAAACAACACAACATCTGCATATTTTGACACTTTATAGTACTTTTTAGTGGTTTTTGGCACGAAATTCCCCTAAAACAACCTTACAACTATCAAAATTTCATCAAATAGATACGCTAAGTATTACTAGCTATAGCTAGAAAAACAGTAGAGGTCAAGTCTCTCGAAACTTGACCTCTACTCATATTAATACTATTTTTAGCTTAGCACTATTCTAAAAGGAAATAGCACTACTTACAACTCTACCTAAAGACGTGAGGTGATAGAGAGAACTTCGAGATTGAGTGGTTTATCATCAACAGTAAGCATAATATCCATAGTAGTTTCATATTGATGGCCATCATATCGCTTTATATAGCCA
This sequence comes from uncultured Rikenellaceae bacterium, assembly GCA_964369485.1. Lineage (GTDB taxonomy): Bacteria > Bacteroidota > Bacteroidia > Bacteroidales > Rikenellaceae > Mucinivorans. The sequence goes on from CAYJFH010000016.1 coordinate 18,342, forward strand.
GTTATAACAGCCTTAACAGAGGTGTGCTTCACTCCATTATATGTAACTACTGCATCCCTTGAGGTATCGTTAAATTCAACATCCCCATCTCGACCCGTAATATCAATCTCGGGGATATAGAACTCTAGATCGACACCCCTCCACTTTGCCGTTGACTCTACAGAGATATGGTCCCACCCACCTATAGCAGTGAGTAGACTCTGCTCGCTATCAAGTTCAGTAAACTCTACACCGTCATAACTACCCCTAGCATCCATCGAGTGGTTGATAAATGTTACCGTAGCTCCAAGATTTGGATAATCTACCTCAACACTAGAACGATTGTCTAAACAAGAAGTAGCGGTAAAGAGCAGCGAAATCATCATAAATAGATAAATGGATAACTTTTTCATAATATTCTATATGTTTTACAGTGAATTCGATATGAAGATATAAAATAAAAGTGATAAAGACAACTTTTTTTGCGGAGCAAACACATCATTACAATAAGTTAGAGCTCTTCGAAGTCCGCCTCTGGGGGAGTCGTCGGACGTATACAAGATTTCTCTAGCTTGACTCCACATAACAAAAAAGGAGTCCAGCTAGGCTATATACCTAACTAGACTCCTATATTTATACAAAGTAGTGGTTAACTACTGCTGCTCGCATAGGATGTGGTGGCGAGTAAGGAGTGCTGCTCCGATAACTCCACCAGCCTCGTCAAGTTCGCTTAGGCGAATATGTGAGTCATTATTAACAAGCGATAGCGAGTAGCGAGATAGTGCTGTGCGGATTGGTAGTAGCAGGTAGTCGCCCGCCTTAGATAGCCCACCACCGATAATCACCGTATCTGGGTTAAATAGGTTCATAAGCACACCGATACTACGGCCTAGCTTCTCGCCAATCTGACCAATAAGCTCGATACTTAGAACATCCTCATTGATTGCAGCCTCAACTATATCGCTGAATGCAACCTTTGAGTTGTCGGCAAGTTCGCCCTCTAGGATTGTAGAGCGGCCATCCTTAATGCTCTTAAGTAGGATATTTTCAAGCGCAACGCCCGAAGCCTCGGTCTCAAGGCAACCCTTCTTACCACAGTGGCAGATAATCTGGTTGTCGAACATCGGAATGTGACCAAACTCACCCGAGAATCCCGACTTACCATAGTATAGCTCACCTCCTATAATAATACCCACACCAATACCTCTATCGGCATTGATAAATAGTCTATTTTCGTTACGGTTCTCACCATTGATAACGTACTCTGCGAATGCTACTGCTCTGGTGTCATTCTCAACGATTGTACGGATACCAGTGCGCTCAAACATAATAGTCGATAGCGGAGTATTACCCATATTTAGGAAGCTATAGCTAAAGCCACCCACTGAGTCTACCCTACCACGGACAGTGATACCCTGACCAAGGATCTTGCTCTTATCGACACCGAACTCTACGATAACCTTCTCGATATTATCAACGATAAGGTCAAGGGTCTCAGCCGATGACATAGTATAGACTTGCTCCACTGACTTCTGCTTAACGATATCGCCATTCATATTACACAGTGCAAAGCGAAGATTACCGTTAGCCGCCTCGATTCCGAGGAAGTAACCAGCATCATCACGAAGTGCAAATGAGGCAGGGCGACGGCCACCAGTGGTCTCGATCTTACCCATATCCTTAATATAGTTGTCCTTGACTAGCTCAGCGATAAGCTTTGTGATTGTTGGGGTACTCACATTAAGGCGCTGAGATAACTCTGCAACCGTTAGTAGGGGCTCTTCTGCTAGCGAACTAATAATTTGTCGCTTTAAAAGGTGCGACTTTAATAGTACACCACTCGCTGTGTTTCCTAACTCAGGACTAAATAACGAACCTGCTTTTGACATCTTATATAAAATTTTTACTAAATATTAATCTTAATAATACAAATATAATAATTATTCTTTAACTACCCAAACTATTTTTATTTTTTACACCCATTTACATAAAAAATGAGTGGAGTCATTTTCAAAACTCCACTCATTATTGCTTTTTCTAACTTAAAAGATAAAAATATATGTTAATCCATCTTTAGTACTGCAAGGAATGCACTTTGAGGCACCTCTACATTACCGACTTGGCGCATACGCTTCTTACCCTTCTTCTGCTTTTCGAGTAGTTTACGCTTACGAGTAATATCACCACCGTAACACTTCGCCGTCACGTCCTTTCTAAGCGCTTTAACGGTCTCACGAGCGATAATCTTCGCACCGATTGCTGCCTGAATAGCGATATCGAACTGCTGGCGTGGGATAAGCTCCTTTAGCTTCTCGCACATCTTACGACCAAAGTCATAGGCATTATCGAAGTAGATAAGTGACGAAAGCGCATCGACTGGCTCACCATTAAGTAGTATATCGAGCTTAGATAGTTTAGATGGGCGGTAGCCAATCTGATGGTAGTCAAACGAGGCGTAACCCCTAGAGATAGACTTTAGCTTATCGTAGAAGTCAAATACAATCTCCGATAGTGGCATCTCAAAGTTAACCTCAACTCTATCTGTTGTAATAAATGTCTGGTTCTTTAGCTCACCACGCTTATCTATACATAGGCGCATAACGTTACCTAGGTACTCGCTCTTGGTGATAATCTGCGCTTGGATATATGGCTCCTCGATAAGTTCAATATAATTTGGCTCTGGAAGTCCCGATGGGTTGTGGATAAAGAACTGCTCGTCACGAGTAGTAGTAACCCTATACGACACGTTAGGAACAGTAGTGATAACATCCATATCAAACTCCCTATATAGACGCTCTTGGATAATCTCCATATGTAGAAGTCCAAGGAATCCACAGCGGTATCCAAAACCTAGCGCTAGCGAGCTCTCTGGCTCATAGGTTAGCGAGGCATCATTTAGGCGTAGCTTATCTAGCGAGGTACGTAGATCCTCATAGTCATCTGAATCTACTGGATATAGACCCGCAAATACCATCGGTTTTACCTCTTCGAAACCAGCGATAGCCTCGGCACAAGGTCTCTCCTTAGATGTAATAGTATCACCTACCTTTACATCGGCTGAGTTCTTGATCCCCGAGATGATATAGCCCACATCACCCGCCTTAATCTCATTTGCCGGCTGCATCTTTAGCTTTAGCACCCCAATCTCATCGGCAGTGTACTCTGTTCCACCATTAAAGAAGCGCACCTTTTCGCCCTTTTTAATCGTTCCGTTCATTACCCTAAAGTAGGCGATAATACCACGGAATGAGTTAAATACAGAGTCGAAGATAAGCGCCTGTAGAGGTTCACTCTCATCACCCTTAGGTGCTGGAACCAGCTCTACGATCGCCTCTAGAATCTCTGCTACGCCATCTCCAGTCTTTGCCGAACAGGTAAGGATCGAGTCTCTATCACAACCAATTAGGTCAACTACTTGATCTTTGACCTCATCGACCATTGCTGCCTCCATATCTATCTTATTAAGCACAGGGATAATCTCTAGGTCATTACCTAGGGCAAGGTATAGGTTCGAGATAGTTTGAGCCTGAATACCTTGAGTAGCATCTACAATAAGTAGTGCACCCTCGCACGAGGCAATAGCGCGGCTAACCTCATATGAAAAGTCAACGTGACCCGGAGTATCAATAAGGTTAAGCGTGTACTTCTGGCCATCGTTCGCCTTATAGTCCATCTGAATGGCGTGGCTCTTGATAGTAATACCCTTCTCACGCTCAAGCTCCATATCATCGAGCACTTGGGCTTGGAGCTCACGCTCAGTTACAGTACCAGTGTACTCCAGTAGTCTGTCGGCAAGGGTAGACTTACCGTGGTCAATATGTGCAATTATACAAAAGTTGCGAATGTTCTTCATCTAGTGTGGTTATAATGTCTTATAGGTCTTAAAATAGTATATGTGGGCAAAGTTACTGATTTTTTTTGTATTTTTGTTACCTAACCACTCAGCACCATACCCCTTTAGTACAAAAAACTGCAAAATAATGATAAAAAGCTCCGAACTAATCATCAATAGCGACGGTACGGTCTTCCACCTCCACCTCCTACCGGGCGAAGTTGCCACAACTATAATCTTAGTTGGCGACCCTGCACGCTGCGACCTTGTAGCCTCGCACTTCGACACCATTGAGCTCACTAGGCAGAATCGTGAGATGCGCACAATCACTGGGGCACTGCGAAATCAACGCATATCTGTTGTATCCACCGGTATTGGTTGCGACAATATAGATATCGTCCTGACGGAACTAGATGCGCTTTTTAATGTAGACTTTGCGAGTCGAGAGGCTAAGGAGCACCACACCGAGCTAACACTTATACGCCTAGGCACCTCGGGAGCACTATCCTACGGCCTAAAGATTGGAGACTACGCCCTATCAAAGACCTCATTTGGTATCGATGGACTAGCATACTTCTACGCCGATAGCCACACTGTGCGAAATATAGAGGCAGAAGAGGCATTTATCGCTGCATCTCAACCCACGGAGGGAAGGGCAAGACCATATGCCATAGATGGCGACAAGGAGCTAATCGAAGCGCTATCGAACTTCACAAAACCGTGTAATACACTATCGGCATCGGGCTTCTATGGACCACAGGGCAGAGTGGTACGCCTAGGGCTATCAGATAGTGGCTATATTGAGGGGCTAGAGCGTGCTGGAATCGACAACCTAGAGATGGAGGGTTCGGCAATATATCTACTCTCTAAACTCCTAGGCCACAGAGCACTTACGATATGTTCGATCATCGCCCAAAGGACAGTGGGAGAGAGCAATCCAAACTATAAAGACATTGTAGAAAAGATGATCTCTAAAACTTTGGATTCTTTGATAAAATAGTTAACTTTGCTCTCTATTTCGAGGCAAAAAAATAATAAAATATATACGATAATGAAATTTACAATTAGCAGCAGCACCCTATCGCATAACCTTCAGGCAATTGGCAAGGTTATCAGCAATAAGAGCACACTTCCGATTCTAGACTACTTCCTCTTCAAGGTAGAGGATAACAACCTACATATCACAGCGTCGGATGCCGAGACTACACTTCAGACCTCACTTCCTATCGAGAATATCGAGCAGGCAAATGGTTCAGTAGCAGTCCCTGCACGTAGAATTCAGGACTCTATTAAGGAGTTTGCCGAGCAGCCTCTAACACTTACAATCGACCAGAGTAGCTGGGAGATCGTAATCTCGTGGAGCAGCGGTAAGCTATCTATCCCGGGGGTGACTGGTATCGGATACCCAGAGCAGCAGGAGCTAAGCGCAGAGGCAACCTCAATATCGCTTACCTCAGCCCTACTAGGGGAGGGTATCAATACAACTATCTTCGCTACTGCCGACGACTCACTCCGCCCAGTGATGAATGGTATCAACATTGCTCTATCGCCTTCAGATATTACATTTGTAGCAACTGACGCTCACCGCCTAGTTCGCCTTATCAACACAACAGTGAGCCACGAGGCTAGCGGCTCATTTATCCTACCTAGTAAGCCTGCAAACCTACTTCGCACCATCCTTCCAAAGGATCAGAGCGCAATGATTAGTGTGGAGTTCGACTCTAAGAACGTTATCTTCACTATGCCTAGCCACCGCCTAGTGTGTAGACTAATCGAGGGTAACTATCCGAACTATAACGCAGCTATCCCTAAGGGTAATGACAATAAACTCACTATCGACCGTTTGGAGCTACTTGCCTCTCTTCGTAGAGTTTCTGTATGTTCGTCACAGGCTAGCGGACTTATCCGCCTAAGCCTTAGTTCAGAGGGCATCGCAATTACTGCCCAAGACCTTGACTACAACACATACGCCGAAGATAATATCAAGTGCGACTACTCGGGTGCAGTGATGGAGATCGGATTTAAGGCTAGCTTCCTTATCGATATCCTAAGCAATATCAGCACTAGAGAGGTACTAATAGAGCTATCGGACCCAACACGTCCGGGACTATTTATGCCAGTTGACGCAGATGAGGAGCAGAGCGATGTGCTTATGCTACTTATGCCAATGATGATCCACTCATAAGTCCTCACCCTCTCTTTTTTTAAAAAACTATGGCACTGAAACTAACACGACCGATAATCTTCTTCGACCTCGAGACCACTGGTACTGACCCATCGCGCGATAGAATCGTGGAGATGAGCTTTATTAAGGTGCTAGAGAATGGAGACAAAGAGATAAAGACTAGACGCATAAACCCCGGAATGCCTATTCCAAAGGAGTCTTCGGCGGTACACGGCATCACAGATGAGGATGTTGCTCTTGAGGCTACATTTGCCCAAGTGGCAAAGTCCCTAAAGGGGTGGATTGAGGGGTGTGACCTTGCTGGCTATAACTCTAATAAGTTCGACGTACCGATGCTTGTAGAGGAGTTCCTAAGGTCTGGTATCGATATTGATCTGAGCGATGTTAAGCTAGTGGACGTGCAAAACATATTCCACAAGAAGGAGCAACGCACCCTTAGCGCAGCATACAAATTCTACTGCGACAAGGAGATTGTCAATGCCCACTCGGCTCAAGCCGACATCGAGGCAACCTACGAAGTTCTACTAGCCCAACTCGAAAGGTACGATGACCTAGAGGGCACAGTAGAGTTCCTATCAAACTTCTCAAGGATGAACCGCAATGTAGACTTTGCAGGGCGTATTATTCTGGATGATAGCAATAGACCAATATTTAACTTCGGTAAACACAAGGGTCGCCTAGTGACCGATATACTAACCCGCGAGCCGTCGTACTACGACTGGATTATGCGTGGTGACTTCACCCTAGATACAAAAAGGGCAATTACACAGATAAAAAACAGTATGGCTTAATGAGTAGATATCTATTAGCAATCTTTGCACTGCTGTGCATAACCACAAGTACTATTGAGAGCTCTATGGCTCAAAACCCTATGGAACTATCCACTATAATGGTTCAGAAGCAGGGGCGTTGGTTCTTTGTGCATAGAGTAGAGAGGCGCCAGACTATTGAGGATATAGCAGCAGCCTATGGCACCTCAGTTCAGGCGATTATGACCAGCAATTCACTTAGCAGAACACGCCTAAAGGTGGGCACTCGCCTGCTAATACCTAAAACTCCGACTAAGGGGGAGCTAGCAGCAGAGATGGACAATCAAACCTCAATTGACTCTACTACACTTATAGACAGCACAGAGGTTATTGCCCAGATGGATATATTTGAGCGATATGCCTATGAGCCTAAGGCAATTTTCGGAAGGACGCACCCAATTGGCGACACTATCAACATCGCAATGATTCTACCACTCGATGGTAGCGGAGGTAAGGATGTATTTGTGGAGTTCTACAACGGTGCACTACTTGCCATTAGCTCTATTCAGGGAGCTGTGGAGAATATAGCAGTAAAGATTATCTCATCAAATAGAACCGAGCAGCGTGCAAGGGAGATAGTACTATCAGGGGAGCTTGACGGAAGTGATATGATCATTGGCCCAGTATTCCCAGATGAGTTTGAGATTGTAGCGCAGTACGGCGCTGTAACTAGAACACCTATTATCTCGCCACTTGGCTCTACTGGTGATGGCGACAATGCATTTGTGGTTGAGATCGCACCACTTGGTGACTATAAGCTATCAAAGGTCGAAGATATACTACTACAAGAGGATCAAAATATCGTAATTATCGACCACCAAACCAAAGGAAATCGTCAGGAGCTCGATGAGATACTCGAGATTCTACCTAGCGAAACCATCCGCATCCCTTACCAAGATAAAAACACTAATATCGACCATATTGAGCGCAAACTAGATAGAAAGAGAGATAATATCATTATCCTGCCATCAAATGATGAGATCGCAGTAGAGGAGATACTTTCACGCCTAAGTTCAATGAATGTAAATAATAGGTATGATATTCGAGTTATAGGTACATCGGCTTGGGCTAGATTCAAGATGGTGAATCTCGATCTATTCCACAAGCTAGCGGTAAGCTACCCTACCTCATACTACTATGACAGGCTTGACAAGAGAGTTGGCGAGGTATTTAGAGAGTACGTAGAGGTATATGATCAGCTGCCATCTCTATACTCTATGCGTGGATATGACGTTGCAAAGCTTGCCCTAAACTCTATACTAAAGGGTAAAGATAGGGCGCTGTACACCCTACAGAGGGAGGGAGCAATGCCACTTCAGACCATCTATAAGTTCAATTCGCTTAGCGACTCGACAAAGCTTCAGAACACCGAGTGGCCACTTGTTGTCTACAACCGTGACTACTCAATCGATATAGAGTAATTTTCCACTACAACCATCCCCCATTAGAGAAATTTAACTACCAAGTCAAATAACCTTACAGAAGAGCTATAAAGAGTTTTCACTCTTTGCAGCTCTTCTTTTTATAACTACGCCAGTTGTTATTTAAATTTTTTATAATCATATCTTTTCACTAACTTTGCACCCAATATATTTTAATAGACAATTAACTATAAAAACTTAACGGGGGACATAAAAGAATGATAAAGGTTCTAAAATTTGGTGGCACATCGGTAGGCAGTGCACAGATGATGCGCGATGTAGCAGAGATTATTATCAACCAAGGGGCAACAGTAGTTGTACTCTCGGCAATGAGCGGCATTACAGATTCGCTTATCAAGATCACAAGCGCAATTGAGAAGAGAGATATTAAGGTGGCACGTGTGCTGATATCTGACCTTAAGAAGCGCCATATGACAACCATCGATGAACTTATCAAGGAGCAGAAGCACAAGGATGAGGCTATAGCAGCTGTGGAGACCACTATTAACTCTATACTTGACTATACCGAGCAGCCAGAGTTCCTAAATGAGAATAGAGTTATCGCATTTGGCGAAATGCTCAGCACTACCCTATTCTCGCTATACCTTAGCAGCATAGGTAAGGATGCTAAGTACCTATCTTCATTTGACTTTATGCGCAAAAGGGAGGATGGCTCGGTAGATAACGTTCACCTTGCAAACTACTTCTCGGACTTTGAACTTCAGAGCGGAACTATATATGTGGTTCAGGGCTTTATCGCAACCTCGCACGATGGCAAGGAGGATAACCTTGGGCGTGGAGGTTCAGACTATACCGCAGCACTTATCGGTGCAGCTATATCGGCCAATGAGGTGCAGATCTGGAGCGATATTGATGGTATCCACAACAACGACCCTAGATATGTAGAGAACACTAAGGGTATCGATATGATGTGCTTCGAGGAGGCTGCCGAACTCGCATACTTTGGCGCTAAGGTACTCCACCCATCGACTATTCAGCCGTGCCGCGAAAAGCATATCCCAGTTAAGCTAAAGAATACTATGGAGCCCGAAGCATTCGGAACAGTTATCTCGGACTTTATCGACCGCAGCCGCACATATACAGCCGTAGCTGCGAAGGATGGCATTACTATTATACGTATCAGCTCAACTCGTATGCTTATGGCATATGGATTCCTACGCCGTGTATTTGAGGTATTTGAACACTGGAAGACCCCAATAGATATGATCACCACCTCAGAGGTTGCCGTTGCACTTACAATTGACGATAACACTAACCTAGATGGTATTATCCGTGACCTTATCGAGCTTGGCTCTATCGAGGTCGAGAGCGACAACTCAATTGTGAGTATCGTAGGTAATATGGACTACGATAAGGCTGGTGTAGTACGCAGGATTATGGATGCTATGAGCGAAGTTCCTGTCAAGATGATCTCTTATGGTGCTAGCAACCGCAGTATCTCACTACTTGTCTCTACAGAGCATAAGGTAAATAGCCTTAGGATCATTAACAGCAACATTTTTTAAGAGTTAGAGATGAAGAGTATCGATTTCTCAGGGCTACCTACACCGCTATACCTATACGATATTGACATACTACGTCGCACCCTCGAACTAGTGCGCTCACTGAGCCAAAACTATGGCTTTAAAGTACACTATGCCCTAAAGGCGAACTTCGAGAGAGAGATTGTAGAGCTTATCGCAGAGTATGGACTAGGGGCTGACTGTGTGAGTGGTGGCGAGGTAAGGCTCGCACTTGAGTGTGGTATTGCACCTAGCGATATCCTCTTTGCGGGTGTGGGTAAGAGCGATAGAGAGATAACCTACGCCATCGAGAGCGAGGTTGGAGGCATAAACTGTGAGAGCGCTGAGGAGTTCTTCGTAATCCAAGATATTGCAAAGTCACTAGGTAAGGTGGCAAATGTATCTCTGAGGCTAAACCCTGATGTGAAGCCTGAGACCCATAAGTTTATATCTACGGGGCAGAAGGAGAGTAAGTTTGGAATATCTGACAGCGATCTAAAGCGTATAATCAAAGGACATAGAGAGTGTACGAATATCAATATAGTAGGGCTACACTTCCATATCGGCTCACAGATTCAAGACCTAACGATATATAGTGCACTATGCCGTAGGGTTAATAGCTATATTGAGGAGGTTGAGAGTGCAGGTATTACTGTACATTCGATCGATGTGGGTGGTGGACTTGGTATCAACTATGACGACCCAGATAGCGAACCAATCGCAAACTTCGAGACCTACTTTAAGATATTCAGCGAGGGAATCAAACTTCGAGATGATCAGACGCTACACCTCGAACCGGGACGCTCTATCGTCGGGCAGTGCGGAACACTTATAACTAAGGTGCTATATATCAAAGAGATTACATCGACCTCGGCATACGCTATTGTAGATGCAGGTATGACCGATCTAATGAGACCAGCACTCTATGGCGCTAAACATAAGATTGAGGCACTCAGTGGCGCTGGCGATACTATCCGCCACACCATCGGAGGGCCAGTTTGCGAGAGCTCAGATATATTTAGACACAATATTAAGCTCCCAAGGCTAAAGCGTGGCGATATTCTAGCAATCCGCAGCGCAGGTGCCTACGGGTCGTCTATGTCCTCGAACTATAACCTAAGGGAGAGAGCCCCAAAGTACTTCCTAGAGGGCGGTAAGCTAAGAGAGTTGTAGCAAATTAAACCATGGGAAACGGTGTGCCCTCGGTGCCATCTAGCACACGGAATGTTATGTAGCACTAAAAGAATCATAAAATAAAATGGTTGGATCCTTCGGAATTCAACCATTTTGCTATAGGGGACTTTACTAAACAAGGTTGTGGATAAGCACGACGACTGAGGCAGTGGCGGCATGAGCGATGCGCCCAATTGTAAATAGGGCGCAA
>CAYJFH010000017.1:0-29214 GCA_964369485.1 uncultured Rikenellaceae bacterium
CCGCCAAACTATAATAAAAAGGCAGCCCCACACCCGTGAAGCTGCCCATATAGCTAATTATATTATAATTTATAGCGTCTGAAGATACTCATCGATGCCACGGGCGGCAGTACGACCTGCGCCCATCGCTAGAATTACAGTTGCCGCACCAGTAACTACGTCACCGCCTGCAAATACGCCCTCTAGGTTGCTCTGTCCGCTTTCATTCACGTCAATACATCCCCAACGGTTAGTCTCTAGTCCAGTGGTGGTCTGTGCGATTAGTGGGTTTGGCGAAGTGCCAAGAGCCATAATCACCGAGCTGCACTCTAGCTCAAACTCCGAACCCTCTACTACCTTTGGGCTACGTCTACCACTCTGATCTGGCTCACCAAGCTCCATCCTTACACACTTTAGTCCACGTACCCAACCATCGCCATTGGATAGCACTTCGGTAGGGTTTGTAAGCATATAGAACTCAATTCCCTCCTCCTTGGCGTGGTGTACCTCTTCGAGCCTTGCAGGGAGTTCCGCCTCTGAGCGGCGATATACGATCGAGGCCTTAGCCCCAAGTCGCTTAGCGGTACGCACTGCATCCATTGCAACATTACCACCGCCAACAACTACAACGTGCTCGCCTGTAAAGATAGGGGTATCATACTCTTCGTTATATGCCTTCATAAGGTTCGCTCTGGTAAGGAACTCATTAGCCGACACCACGCCATTTAGCGATTCGCCATCTATGCCCATAAAGCGAGGTAGGCCAGCACCCGAACCAATAAATACAGCGGAGTACCCCTCCTCTTTGATTAGCTCGTCAACTGTAATTGTACGTCCAATAACTGTATCTGTTACGATCTCAACCCCTAGTTGTTTTACGGTCTCTATTTCCCTCTCAACGATCTTTGATTTTGGAAGTCTAAACTCTGGGATGCCATATTGAAGCACTCCACCAGCTTTGTGTAGCACCTCGAATATAGTAACGCCATAGCCCATCTTAGCAAGGTCAGCAGCGCAAGCAAGTCCTGCAGGGCCACTACCCACAACTGCAACTCTCAGCGCATCAGCCTTAGGGGTTAGAGTCTCACGATTTTGGTTATTCTCAATATTCCAGTCGCCTACGAACCTCTCTAGTAGTCCAATTGCAACTGCTTCGCCCTTAACGCCAATAATACAGCTACCCTCACACTGAATCTCCTGAGGGCAAACCCTACCACATATACTCGGTAGTAGGTTATCTTGGGATATTACCTCCGATGCCGCTGCTATATCACCACTTACGATATGCGATATAAAGTCTGGAATCTGCACGCCTACTGGGCACGCCTCGACACAACGAGGTTTTTTACATTTAATACAGCGAGAAGCCTCCTTTGTGGCCTCCTCTAGGGTGTAGCCATAACAAACCTCTTCGAAGTTAGCAGCTCTTAATACTGGGTCTTGCTCTTGAACCTTTGTACGAATTTTATCTATTGCCATTGCGCTATCTTATATTACATTTATGTGCCTCTTGCTTCTTATACATGCCGCTACGGCGTAGGGCTTCGTCGAAATCGACCTTATGGCCATCGAACTCAGGGCCCTCAACACAAGCGAATCGAACCTTACCATCAACGGTAACTCTACACGCTCCACACATACCAGTTCCATCTACCATAGTGGTATTAAGACTCACAACCGTAGGGATCTCTAACTTCTTGGTTGTAAGGGCTACGAACTTCATCATTACCATAGGGCCTATGGCAATAACCTCGTCGAACTTCTCGCCATCCTCTACTAGCTTTTCGAGTAGAGTAGTCACTAGTCCGTGAAAGCCCTTAGAGCCATCATCCGTTGCGATATGTACATTAGGGGTTAGCGCTCTAAACTTATCCTCTAGGATAATATACTCCTCGCTCTTTGCTCCGATAATCACGTGAGGCTTAGCTCCACGCTCCGCTAGATACTTAACTTGAGGATATACAGGGGCAGCGCCTAGTCCACCTGCTACAAATAGGAAGGTCTTAGAGGCTAGCTCTTCGTCACTAAGGTGTATAAACTCCGATGGGTGGCCAAGTGGGCCAGCGAATGAGGCAAAGCAGTCGCCTTCGTTGTACTCAACAAGTCTACGAGTAGATGCTCCAATGGCTTGAATCACAATTGTAATAGTGCCACGCTCAGTGTCGTAGTCACAGATAGTTAGCGGGATTCTCTCACCACGCTCATCTGCAATAACGATTAGGAACTGTCCCGGTTTAGCCGAACGCGCCATTCGTGGCGCTTCAACCTCCATCGAGAAGATAGCAGGAGCAAGTTGCTCCTTCTTTAGAATTTTATGCATTTTGAAAGTTTGAAGAATATATTTTTGTTAGTTAATCTTTAGTCTCTCTCTTAGTTGTTTCGCATTGTTAATCGAACGCACGGTGAGCGATAGCCTTGCACCCTCCTTAAGCCTATAGTACTGAGGATTTGCCGTTACGTGTCTTACGAGTTGTAGGAATCTATCACTGCCATAGAATGGGCTCTGTGCCTCATAGGCAAAGAATAGTGTAGCGACTCCTCCCTTTATCACCACCTTATCGAATCCGAGCTTTGCGGCATCACCCTTAAGTAGCACCACCTCGAATAGCTCGCGAGCCTCAGCTGGTGGTTCACCAAACCTATCTCTTAGCTTCTCGACAAACTCATCTAGCTCCAGCTCTCCCCCAATAAGGTCGAGTTGACGATATAGTTTGAGCTTCTCAGGGGTTGAACCAATATAGCTATCTGGTAGGTGGGCAGAGGTGTCTACCTCCACTGTACAGTCAATGCCGCCAAGTGTATCAGGTATCTTAGACTTAAAGTCTTCGCCCAGCTCCTCGGCCATCTCATCATATAGCTCTGCCATAGCCTCGGCTACGATCCTTTGGTAGGTCTCATATCCAATATCTGTCATAAAGCCACTCTGCTCGGCACCAAGGATATTACCAGCGCCTCGAATATCAAGATCCTGCATAGCGATATTAAAGCCGCTACCAAGATCCGAAAAGTCCTCGATTGCTCGCAGTCTACGTTGCGCATCGGTCGAAATGGCATCGATAGATGGTACGAGTAGGTAGCAGAATGCCTTGCGGTTGGTTCTGCCCACACGCCCCCTTAACTGGTGTAGATCCGAGAGGCCAAAGTGGTTAGCGTGGTTAATGATAATAGTATTGGCATTAGGAATGTCGATACCACTCTCTATAATTGTAGTTGCCATAAGGACGTTGTACTCGCCATAGATAAAGTCCATCATTACCTTCTCTAGCTCTTTGGCTCCCATCTGTCCGTGGCCTACGCCGACTCTAGCCCCGGGAACTAACTCCTCGACAATGCGAGCCATACGCTCAATGCTCTGAACTCTATTATGTAGGAAGAAGACCTGACCTCCTCGCGATAGCTCATACTCTATAGCCTCACGTATAATATCGTCGCTAAATGAGTGCACCTCGGTGGATACTGGTTGGCGGTTAGGCGGTGGAGTATTAATGATACTCATATCACGAGCGCCCATCAGCGAAAATTGAAGGGTACGAGGAATAGGGGTAGCCGTTAGTGTAAGGGTGTCTATTGAGTGCTTTAGCTCTCGTAGTTTCTCCTTTACTGCTACGCCAAACTTCTGTTCTTCGTCTACAATCAGTAGCCCTAAATCCTTGAATTTAACGCTCTTGCCAAGTAGCTTATGCGTTCCTATTATAATATCTATCTTTCCAGCCTCTAGGTCTGCAAGTATAGCTTTGGTCTCCTTAGCTGTATTAGCTCTCGAGAAGTTCTCAATCCTTACCGGGAAGTCCTTTAGTCTTCGTGCAAAGGTTCGAGCGTGTTGGAGCGATAGAACAGTTGTAGGGACAAGTACAGCAACCTGCTTAGAGTCCGTAGCAGCCTTGAATGCTGCACGCATTGCAACCTCGGTCTTTCCGAAGCCCACATCACCACATACAAGCCTATCCATAGGCTCCCCGCTCTCCATATCAGCCTTAATTGCATCGGTAGCCGAACGCTGATCGGGGGTGTCCTCATATATAAACGAGGCCTCGAGCTCACGCTGCATATAGCTATCCTCGGAGAAGGCAAAGCCATCCGATAGCTTACGCTTTGCATATAGGCGAATGAGCTCACGAGCAATATCCTTAACCTTGCGCTTTGTGGTAGCCTTTAGCTTAGCCCACGATGAGCTGCCGAGCTTCTGGAGCACTGGTGCATTTGCAATAGAGTCCCCAGCCTTATACTTACTAATCCTATGTAGGTTCTGTACCGATACGAATAGCACATCATTATCTCTATAGCTTAGCTTTATAAATTCACGTGCAGCACCACTATTTGGGTCTCTCTGGCGCACAAGCCCTGAGAACTTACCTATACCGTGGTCAATATGGACTACAAAGTCACCGACCCTTAGTGCTGAGAATTCAGCAAGGGTCATCCCTTCGGCCTTGTCAATCTCACCTCGGACCCTATAGCGTAGATACCTCTCGAATAGTTGGTGGTCAGTATATAGCGCAGCCCCAATAGATGGCATAATAAAGCCACCGTGTAGGGTGATTGGTATATTCTCAATTGTTGGGCGTATATCCTCGAACTTAATCTCCTTAAATATCTTCTCGACCCTCTCTGACTGCTCAACATTTGGAGTTAGTAGGTATGACCTCATACCGCTCTTATAGTTGCGCTCTACCTCCTTGGCAAATAGCTCGAAGTTCCTCGAAAATGATGGTTGAGGCGATGCCCCAAAGTCTATAATCGAACGAGTAGGGCGGTGGTCAGCATCGCTACCTACCGTAACGTATCTCCACTGCGAGGAGTGCTTTGCAAACTCACCACTAGAGCATAGAGCCGTAGCTCTATCATCACCCGTGTACTTATCCCAAAGAGCATCGAGGTTCTTCATCGCTTGTGCCGCCTGAGAAAACCAAGCAGATACAATGCCGCCACCCCTAGCCCTATTTATAAACTCTGGTAGGGATACCTTCTGAGACGTATCTGCCTTGCTCTTTAGGTTTGGCACAACCACTATCGAGGATCTACTCTCCTCGCTAAGCTGGCTCGAGGGTAGGAATGTACGTATTGAGTCTACCTCATCGCCGAGGAAGTCTAGGCGATATGGTTTATTTGCCGAGTAAGAGAATATATCGAGGATGCCACCCCTCGAGGCGAACTCACCGGGAAGTGTTACGAATTCAACACGTGAGAATCCTAACTCCTCTAACCTCTCGATAGCTTGATCTATCGATATCTCATCGCCTACCGATATATCTATGCGATTCTCAGAGAGTTCGTGATTACTAACCACCCTCTCGGCAATAGCCTCTGGCCAAGTACAGACTATTATAGATTCACTGCTCGAAAGAGCATTTAGTGCAGTTGTACGCTGAACAATACCACTAGGGTCTTCACGCTTAGTGCTAATGGCACGGCGATATGCAGTAGGGAGTAGTAGAACTCTATCCTCCTTGCCCTTACTCTCTAGTATATTATAGATATCATTATATAGGTACGATGCAGCATCACGATTCTCCATTACAGCCACAACAACGCCTCCTCTATCTAGCCAATCTAGTGTAAGGGTAATCGATAGTAGCGAGCCACTAGCCCCCGTTAGTCGTAGGGTTATATCATCGCACTGCTTAAAGGTAGAGTAGGCTTTACTGCCCTCTATTAGCTTAACAAAACTCTCTATATTCATTAATCTTCCTCCTCCTCTTTACGCACTGTTGCTTCACTCTTCTGTTTTCGCTCTTCTCGCCTCTGCTCACGGAGTCTAAGTAGCTCTTCACGCTCTTTGCGTCTAATCTCTCGCTCCTTAGCATTTGCGATACTGTCGCTCCTAAATGTACTATTGAGTCTTCTTACAAGGTCTCTAAAGTTATTAAAGTCTTGGGTAAAGTAGACACCTACGCCACTCTCCTGCATACCTTGGGTTTCATCGAAGCGGTCGATAGTTCTAGTAAAGCCCTTTAGCTTTAGTGTCCCCTTACGATTTATATTCCACGTAAGGTAGGCATCCACCGAGAATGGATTTTGTGAGTATGACGAAGCATTATTACCAGTGTCGTAGTTGCCATCTACCTCAAACGATAGTACATCGTCGATAATTTCAGTACCAATACCAGCAGAGAACTCATCGGAGCTAATATCACTCTTTGGGTTATAGCCAACTCGAATATCGAACCTTTCATTTGAGATTAGATTCGATAGCTGGTTGGATAGGAACTCTGCTCCCGTTACACCTGCCACACTACTACCCATAGTACCGATAGATGCCGTTCCCATATCTGGCATAAAGCTATTTGCAAGCATAAGCGATAGGAACTGCATAGATAGTGCTTCCTCGGTATTTAGTGAGTTGCGCAGTGCATTCTGCGTCTCGGCATCAGCAGTAGGAGCTGTGATGTCGAACTCAATAGTTGGGGTCATCAACTTACCAGTAAGTATAATACCGCAATCGATATTAGTCTTGGCCTTATCATTAATATCACCCGTTAGTGGCATTAGCGAAGTCTTTAGCTTATAGAGTGCCGTTAGGTCAATATCTGGGTCTGTAGCATCTCCGCTCCAAGTGATAGTTCCACCCGGTTCGAGGATAAAGCGCTTATTGATAATTGTCTGAAGGGTGAATAGGTAGTTACCCTCGGTTACGGTCACTGGCCCACTCATTGAGAATATATCGAGGGTAGGGTTGATATGCATAAGTATCTGCCCCTCGCCCCTTGCCTTGATGACATCGCCAACCTTTGCATCTAGCTCTATCTGAGCAAGGGTGTTAGGTAGTACATCTATATTCATCTTAATATCTATCTCCATCTCCGACGAACTGTGTTTTACTCTAGTCTTACGGCGATAACTGCGGCGGACATTACGTACTTCGGTTGTATCACTCTTAGGCTTTACAAAGCGGATAAATGTTGCCTCCTCGATATTCGATGCGCCCGATAGCGGCATAGTAATAGATGAGTTCCCAGCTGTCTCGGCAGCGATATTTAGGGTTGTTAGTCGGTCATTACCATCAATATCAACACGCCCAGTACCGTAGGCCTTACCAAAGAAGCTACTATTATCCTCGATAGTTGTATTGAGTGCTAGTAGGTTCTCGAACTCAACGTCAACGTCGTATGCCATCTGCCCGAAGTTAACCGTTGTGAAGTCGGCCTGAATAGTGCCTTCGCCCCTCTCTGAGTCTACTAGTTTAGTCTGAGGTAGGTAGAATGAACTATTCTCTACTCGTATCTTACCATCTAGGATTCTATATCTAGTTTGAGTAAAGTCTATGCTGGTTGCGAACTCATCGAAGTTAATTGTACCGTCAAGCGAAACATCTCCACCTCCAATAGTTAGGCGAAGGTCAGTATCTGCGTCACCGCTACTACCATAGAGTATGCCACTGAGCATAGGGTCGAGCAGCGATAGCGGAAGGCGTGGGAACTCAATATCTAGTATCAACTCCCTTCCCTTAATGTCATATCCGCCATATATCGGTTTGAATCCGTTGCTGCCGACAATCTCAAAGTCGATAGAGTTCTTCGTATCGTCCATTGAGCTTAGAACTTGCGCATCGCCTATCTTATAGCCACTAAGCTCTAATCCTCTGAGGTCTACTTGAGCAAACATTATCGGATTCTTTAGTGCGCTGATTAAGTCTACGTGGCCATCGGCATTACCCTTAATATCATACCCTAGGCTCTCAATAAAGTACGATGCAGGAGCAAGGTTAGCATTCGTTAGCGCAATATTTACTGTGTCAGACGTTGTTCTACCAGCAGTACCATTAATCACCAGGCGCTCATCCTTGGAGAATATCGAGAAGTTCTCTATATTCACCTCAATTGTATCGAGTGTAACTCTCGACTCTGCAATCGACCACTCCATCGAGTCTACCATTATATCAGTAGGGTGGAACTCTACTTGAAGTTGAGGTAGTCCACTATCAAGGCGTGCAAATCTAGTTGTAGTATTTATCTCCGCCGCATTTCTCTTATCCTTGAACTCTGCCCCAAGGTTGATAACATTCTCCTTGATACCTCCTTCCATCGAGAAGTCTGGGAAGTATGTGTCGCCAATTGCAATTAGCGACGAAGTGGTACTCAGCGATAGCGAATCTCCAATATTACGGCTATCGATATTTAGCTTCTCCACTAGGAAGTCATTGCTAGTGATATAGTCGCTCTTCGCCCTTAGGATAAATTGGTCGAGGTATGGGTTAAAGAAGAAGTTAACCGACGTTCCGCTAGAGATCTCTAGTGATGGGAATATAGCAAAGGCTACATTATTTGCCTCCTTAATCTGCATATTGAGCTGGTAGTAGCCATCGGAGAATAGGAACTTACGCTCATTCGATGCTAGTTGGGCATCGCTGCTGAGCAGCTCCTCGTTTATATACTCATAGGTAGGGATAAAGCGCTCGAGTGAGCTCGAAAGGTACTGCGGAATCTCTAGGAATGAGTGGCGACCACGGAGCACGACATCTGCGAACTGTGAGTAGATCTTTATCTCCCTAAACTCTGTCTCGGCAACTGCATTGATATCAATAGCTGCTGTACTAACGGTATCTTCGGTGTTGATATAGTATATCTTATCAATCTTTCCCCAACCGTTGAAGTCGTCGATAGATGTACCGCTACCCTCAGCAGTAAACTTGGCAGTGAGTAGCGAGACGCTATCCCGTTTGTTTACCCCAATAGCATATAGGTTTGCACGTTTAAGGTCTGCAGTTAGATTGTACATTGGTATCTCAGTACTATAGTCAAATAGTCCATTAACCTCGAACTGCATATTTGGATCATTAGAGCTAATAAGACCGTTGAACTGCCTAGAACTAATAGCACCATCGACTATAATATCGTGGTACTCATAACCGCCAAATAGCAGCTTGCTAACGTTAAAGTCGGCATCGAATACGATAGGCCTACCCCTAGTTGCACTAAGGGAGAATCCCCCTGCTAGTGAGGTCTCGCCCATATCCTTAACTCCAAGTGTCTGACCAAGTCCAAATTCGGTGGTCGATAGTCTACCGACAAGCATCACGCCATTACTATCACCTCTGACCATATCGAAGTGCGATAGAATCTCACCGCGCGAACTAGAGGAGATGGTAAGGTTAGAGCTAAATCTATCAAATCCACCCCTAAAGTCAAACTTAAACTCTATATCATCGAGGTTTGCAATTAGCGTACTATCACCATCGGGAAGTTCACCGCCCGAGGTAGCATAGACAATATCCTCTATTGCTGCGGCATTAGTGCGAAGTGATGTAATATCAATATCGAAGTATGTCTTTCTAATATCGCTTAGATCTTTGATATCGAAGTTTGCCATAACTCTATTATTGGCATACTCAATAGCGGTAAGTCTACCCTTAATCTTATTTAATGGGCCATTTACCTGTACAGCGCCAATCTCGATATCTCTGTTTTGGTAGAACTCAGCGCCTGCTAGGTGTGAAAGCGTCTGGGTAGATAGCTTAGAGTTCTTAATGGATGCAGAGAATACCATCGAATCTGCAAAGTACATCCAATCTGTCCACTTGCTATTTGCAGTAAGTAGGTTCAACGAGTCTAGCTTTAGGTCAGAGTGCGCTGTCTTTAGTTCAAGCTCTGTAAAGTATAATCCACTGCTATCTACTCCACAGTGTGGCGATGCAAGCCTCTCTACACTAAAGCCGCTCTTATCCTTGAACGCTAGATTATCAAGCTCAAGCCATATATTATGGTTATATACAGATATATCACTTAGATCTAGTTCAATGCCGCTGAGTGCAAGGTTTCCAAAGTTCACAACGCCCTCGGTACTCTCTACCCCGTAGTTATCCATATTAAAGCTACCATTCTCGATACGAAGTCTATCTGCTGATAGTACAAAGTTAGGCGGATTAGGATTAGGTGTCTGAGAAGCAAAATTTTTGAAGACTTCATTTAGGTTCGATAGCCCTAGAGAGTCAGTGTATAGGTTAAGTTGTGGCTCCTCTAGTATAGTTGTACCAAGCGAGATCTCACCACTAAGGAAGTTGATGTGATCGATTGAGACTCTTAGGCTCTTTGCATAGAGTAGTGTGTCGCCCCTATTGTCCTCGATATAGATATCGCCGAAACGTGCGGATGTGAAGAAGTCGAGCCCTACACTAGATATAGAAATTTCTGTTCCAGCAACCTTAGAGAGTATCTCAGTTGCTTTGCGAACAGCAAAATTTTGCACAAAATCTATCTGAAGGACTATACTCACAACAATAGGAAGCATAATTAGGAAAATAATTATGCCTGATAATGAGCGAAGTATAATTTTAAGGGTTCTTTTCATCGCTTTGTAAGCTACAAAATTACTAAATTTTTGTAAAGTTTAACTACTTTTGCATAGTGAAAACCCCTATTTTTACAAAAACAAAATACCAATTTAAGTAATGTATATACTAGCCATTGAATCATCTTGCGATGATACCTCAGCATCTGTCGTTCGATCAACCGAGCTACTAAGCTCAATTATAGCATCTCAAGCTGTTCACGAGAAGTGGGGCGGGGTAGTTCCCGAGTTAGCCTCAAGGGCTCACCAAGCCAATATCGTGCCGACTGTAGACTCTGCACTGAAGCAAGCAGGGGTGACTATCGATGAGATAGACGCTATTGCATTTACTCGTGGCCCGGGACTACTAGGTTCGCTACTAGTGGGTGTTTCGTTTGCAAAGGGTCTGGCGCTCTCAACTGGTAAGCCACTCGTAGAGGTAAACCACCTTCAGGGGCATATTCTTTCACACTTTCTACAACTGCCAGATAAGCCATACGATCCACCAAAGTTTCCATTCCTGTGCCTTTTGGTATCGGGCGGCCATACTCAGATAGTCTTGATGAAGAGCTACTTTGATTTTGAGATTGTAGGCTCAACGATCGATGACGCTGCGGGTGAGGCATTCGATAAGTGCGCCAAGGTTATGGGGCTACCATACCCCGGAGGCCCTCATATCGATAGACTTGCAGCCGAGGGTGACCCGCGCCGCTTTGAATTTGCAAAGCCTAGGGTGGGGGAGCTAGACTTTAGCTTCTCGGGGCTAAAGACCTCATTTCTCTATAGAGTGAGGGATGAAGTTGCCCTCAACGAAAACTTTATAGAGGAGAACCTAGCTGACCTATGTGCATCGCTACAGTACACTATCATTAAGATCCTCCTTACTCGTGTGGAGAAGGCGGTGAAGAAGTATGGTATCAAAGAGGTGGCAATAGCAGGTGGCGTTTCGGCTAACTCAGGTCTGCGTAATGCGCTTGCCGAGATGGCAGAGCAGAAGGGCTGGAAGGCACATATCCCTGAAAGGTTCCTAACTACAGATAATGCCGCAATGATCGCCATTGCAGGTTACTATAAAGCACAAGAGGGGCAATTTGCCCCCCTTGATATTGCTCCAAAAGTATAGTAAATTAATCTACTAAGAACTTTGCTACCACTTCGGTGGCCTCTTTTAGTGCAACTTCGAGTGAGTCATTGATAATGGTTCTATCGAAGTTCTCTGCGTGTGCTATTTCGGCCTCGGCCTTTGCTACTCTGCGCTCAATTGCCTCGGTGCTATCTGTGCCTCGCCCTACAAGTCTGCGGCGTAGCTCCTCTACCGATGGAGGCATAATAAATAGTGAAAGTGCACCATCGCCAAAGATCTCTTTAATGCGCTCTCCGCCAACTACATCGACATCGAATACAACAGTTCCGCCTGCTGCCCAAATTCTATCTACCTCGCTGCGAAGTGTGCCATAGCAGGTGCCTGCATATACCTCTTCCCACTCGATAAAGTGATCTTCGGCAACCTTTGCCGAGAACTCCTCTGAGCTTAGGAAGTAGTAGTCCTTGCCATGCTGCTCCTCTCCACGCGGTGCGCGTGAGGTAGCCGATATTGAAAACTCTAGCGTAGGGAATTGCTCTAGTAGGTGCTGTACAATTGTGGTCTTTCCGCTACCTGATGGCGCAGAGAAGATAATTACTCGGTTTTTCATCTTTTCTTAAGTGTAATAATGGTTAGTTCAGGGCGTGCGCCAAATCTAAATGGTATAACTACATATCCTAGCCCATCGTTAATATATAGATGGTTCTCGCCATCGACATAGTGTCCCGAAAACTTAGGGTATAGCAACTTTGCAGGGCTCCACTTCCTCTCTCCAATCTCAATCTTTGTCTGCATTGAGTGGGTGTGGCCGCTAAGGATAAGGTCAGGGCGTGGTGAATCTACATATACTGAGTCAAATAGCGATGGGCTATGGGCTGCAACTATCGTAAAGTCTTCAGCCTTAGTGCTATCCATTATAGCACGCACATTGCTAGTACCTGCATCCGAGCGGAAGCCATTGTGGTGGTGGTTGCTAGGGAATGAAACGCCCCCAATTAGGATACTATCGCCTCCTCTATATATCCACTCGCCAGTATTATTAAGTATATTCCAACCCATCTGTTTCTGTATCTGCTCTACCTCATATCTGCTCTTAGTTGGGCTAACAGCCGCTGTATCTTTGATATAGTAAGCTAGGTCGTGGTTACCAATTACGCTATATACTGGAGCCTTAATATCTTCAAATTCATCGATAAACTCTCTTGTAAGCTCGCCACTGTGCATATTAACAAGGTCGCCACACTGAATAACTATATCGGGATGCTGCTCATTAATCTCTTCGACAAGGTCTTCAACAAGCTCAGTCCACCCTCCAAAGTTGCCGATATGGGCATCTGAGAATAGTGCAACTCTATATCCATCGAAGTTCTCGGGAATCTGATCACTTACTATCTCTACCTGCTCTACACGTAGCTCTGTGCGTCCCCAGATAGTACCGTATGCTATTGCTAGTAGTGCAAGTGATGCAAAGGAGACACCAGCGCACTTCATCCAACGTAACTGTAATCTGCTATTAAATAGCCTTATGAGTAGTCTGAGTCCGAACCACAGTCCAATGGTAATCTTAATGACTGTTGCTGTGATAAATACCAACATAAACCAAGTGAAAGCCCCCATCCACAGTGGATCCAGTATTACAGAACGTAAAGCTGTAAACATTAGAATAGCTGGGCCATTGGTAAGTAGTAGCTGAGATATAAATAGGATATGAGCTCTCTTGGAGCTACCTCTAAATAGCGAGATATAGAATAGTGCCTCGACAGCAATTGCAATAAAGAATAGAATGTGAATCATTGGGTAGTTATAAAAATATTTAGCTGCAAAGATAACGATTTTTTATGATATATATCTCCGACAATAAAATAGGGTTAACTACTGCTTTAAAAAACAATAGCTAACCCTATGTGTATTATTTCATTACAGTGGTTATCTCTATTCCCACTCTAGTATCTTCATAAAGTCGTACTCCTCAGGATTATCTACGTACTTAGCAGCACCTTTGTAGTCTTGAGGGGTAATATAGTGTAGGTTGTTAAGGGCGATAAGGCGGAACTTTTCGGTCTCAACATCTACTAGTCGAGGCTTAATCTTGCCATTTTCGTCTGCAACGCTATCCATAAATAGTGGCTCGATAGAGCCGTCACGACCTACTGTTACCATACAGCCAGTGTGATTGCGCTCGAATAGTTCATATACTCCTAGCCCTAGGCGGGTAGCATATGAGAGGTCATAGGCAATCGGGCGGCAACATCTAAGTTCGTAGCCCATCTCATTCGGGCGGCTCTTCACCTTAATTCTAAGGTTCTTTAGTCGCTCTTGAACAAGCATATTAAAGATGTGTGACTTACTTACATTCCCTAGCTCAGGGTGGCCGTGTTCGTCATAGGTGAAGTTCACACCAGTGCCGATTACGTCCTCATCGGTCATAAAGTGGAATACACCTTCGGAGATAATTGCAACGCCATAAGGGATACCTAGCAGGCGGCGCTTAACCATAGATGAGATAACAAGACGTGCAATCTTATCGAATGTCATCTGCGTCTTGTTGAACATCTCTGGAATAACAATCATAGGGTAGTGGCAAGCAGAACCGATACCAAATGCAAGGTGGCCTGCTTCACGACCCATAGCCGAGACTACAAACCAGTTGCCCGATGTGCGAGCGTCCTCATATAGAGTAGTTGCTAGCTTAACGCCCTCCTCCTTAGCTGAGTTATAGCCGAAGGTAGGGTAGCCCGCAGGTAGCGGAAGGTCATTATCGATAGTCTTAGGTACGTGGATACTCTTTACATCGATATTTTTCTCAAGGAGCCACTTGCTTAGTCTATTGGCGGTCGATGCAGTGTCATCTCCACCGATAGTCACTAGGCACTTAACATTATATCTCTCGAAGAAGTCGCTCTTGAACTCCTTGTCTTTTGGTTTGTAGCGGCTCATTACAAGCGCAGAGCCTCCACGTGAGTAGATATTGTCGGCAAAGTCGAAGTCGAGATATACGAAGTCTGGCTCTTCTGCAAATAGACTCTTATAGCCGCCGTTAAGGCCGATGACTTGGAATCCGTTTTGAGTAAAGATCTTGGTAACTGCTCCAATAACTGTGTTAATTCCGGGAGCAGGGCCTCCTGCGCACAGTATAGCTACAGATTGTTTCATAGGTGTTAGTTTTTTAGGTTTGGTTGATTGTATAAAAAAAGAGGCTGGCTACTCATTATTGAGTAGTCAGCCTCTGTAACTTTAGTTACTATAGTACGTCGATACAGTTAAGATCTTCGAATGATTGTCTTAGGCGAGCAACGATTGCCTCTTCGCCCTTACGAAGCCATACACGTGGATCGTAGAACTTCTTGTTTGGTTTCTCTGGACCCTCTGGGTTACCAAGTTGAGATTGTAGGTAGCCTTCGTTCTGTACGTAGAAGTCTTTGATACCGCTCCAGAATGCCCACTGCATATCAGTGTCAAGGTTCATCTTGATTGCACCATATCCGATAGACTCTCTGATCTCCTCTTGAGTTGAACCAGAACCACCGTGGAATACGAAGTTAACAGGCTTCTCTACTGTAGAGAACTTCTCTTGGATATACTTTTGAGATTCGTCAAGGATCTTAGGGTTAAGAACCACGTTACCCGGCTTGTAAACACCGTGTACGTTACCGAACGATGCAGCGATAGTGAAGTTAGGGCTCACTGCCGATAGAGTTTCGTATGCTTGAGCAACCTCTTCTGGTTGAGTGTAAAGCTTAGAAACCTCAACGTGTGAGTTATCTACACCATCCTCTTCACCACCAGTGATACCAAGCTCGATCTCTAGTGTCATACCCATCTTAGCCATACGAGTAAGATAGTTAGCACAGATCTCTAGGTTCTCCTCTAGTGACTCCTCAGATAGGTCGATCATATGCGAGCTAAATAGTGGAGTACCAGTCTGAGCGAAGTGCTTCTCAGATGCGTCAAGTAGGCCGTCAATCCAAGGAAGAAGTTTCTTTGCAGCGTGGTCAGTGTGAAGGATTACAGGCACACCGTAGTACTCAGCAACTGTGTGTACGTGCTTAGCAGCAGCAACAGCACCGATAATTGCAGCACCTTGACCTTCAGCCTTGATAGCCTTACCTGCGTAGAATGCAGCACCACCATTAGAAAGCTGAATGATAACTGGAGAGTTAACAGCAGCAGCAGTCTCAAGAACCGCGTTGATAGTGTCAGTACCAGTAACGTTTACTGCAGGGATTGCAAAACCTTTCTCCTTTGCGTATGCAAATAGTTGAGATACCTTTTCGCCAGTTAGTACACCAGCTGGGAATTTTTTTTCCATTGGATTTTCGTTATTTGTTTTAAAAATGTTGTTTGCTAAAAATATCTGTGTAAAGATAGTAAAATTTTTACAATTTGGCAAGGAATTTTTCAGTGTCAACTATAAAGCGCTCGTGAGTACCCTCACCAATAATACCCTTAGAGTCCTGAGCCTCAACCCTAAAGGTAAGTTTTCTGCCCTCTTTGGCTATAAGTGTAGCAGTGGCCGATACCTCGCCTCCGAGCGGTGTAGCTCTTAGGTGTTGAACATTTACAAGCGTCCCTACGGTTGTCTGCCCCTCTTGGCACTCAGCCTTAGCAACTCTCATTGCCTCGCCCTCCATTAGTGCCACCATCATTGGCGTTGCAAATACCTCAAGATCTCCTGAGCCTACTTCTAGTGCTGTGTGTCTTCTCTCTACTATCATATAGTTATAGTTTTTCTACGTCCTCTGATAATTTTTTTGCCATACCTTCGGCGATGGCATCTAGTTTGGCTAGCTTTTCGGCTGTTGGAGTGCCAAATAGGTCGGCTGCTGGGGCAACTTGCTCCCAACCGATAGTCTCGGCAAATGTCTGTAGGTTGCGAACACCGCCACCATTCCAACTATATGAACCGAATAGCCCCAGCTCCTTATTCTTAACTCCCATATGCTCAAGCTCACGAGTTAGCTGCTCCATAATCGGGAACATCTGTGAGTTGTAGGCGCATGAACCTAGGATAACACCTCGGTACTTCCAAATATCTGATATTAGGTACGATAGGTGGCTCTTACTCACGTCATGAACCTTAATCTTATGGATTCCTTGTTCTGCTAGTTTTCTAGCTAGGTAGTCGGCCATCTCGGCAGTATTGCCATACATCGAGGCATAGATAAGCACAACGCCATCACGTGCAATATATCTGCTCCAGCGGTCATATAGCTCGATAACTCTCGATGGGTTTGTTCTCCATACTGGCCCGTGGAGTGGGCATATCATCTTAATCTCAACCCCCGCAAGCTTTGCAAATGCCTTCTGTACCATATTAGAGTACTTACCCACGATATTTGAGTAGTATCTACGCATCTCCTCGCGGTATGCCTCGAAGTCGATCTCGTCGTCAAAGATAGTACCGTCAAGAGTTCCGAATGTACCAAAGGCATCGGCAGAGAATAGCACTTTATCTGTTGTACAGTAGGTCATCATAGTCTCAGGCCAGTGTACCCAAGGGGTAAAGACAAACTTTAGGTTATGGCGACCAATTGATAGCTCGTCGCCATCCTTTACCTCTAGTAGATTCTCGGTAATGCCGTAGTAGCCCTCTAGGATCTTAAATGTCTTTGAGTTACCGATAATCTGAACGTTTGGCCAGCGGCGTACAATAGATGCAATCTCGCCTGAGTGGTCTAGCTCCATATGGTTGATGATTAGGTAGTCTAGCTCCTTCCCATCTAGCGACTCCTCGACCATAGATAGGAATGCCTCGCCGCTCTGTCCTGCCTCCACTGTATCGAGTAGGGCAGTCTTTTCGTCTCTAATTAGGTATGAGTTATAGCTCACTCCATTCGGGAGTGGCCACATATTTTCAAATAGTTCCTTGCGTCTGTCATTTACACCAAGATAGTGTATTGTCTCTGTTACTTTAATCTTCATTTCTCTTTGCTTATACTTTACTGTTCTAATAGTTCTGCCTCAGCGTTGGCGTGGATACAGGCTACATATTCATCTAGGTAGTCCTTACCCACCTCCTTAGCCATTGGGTAGAAGGGGTTCATAATAGTTGTGCGAAGTACGAAGAGGCCGTGCTCTTTGTATTCGCTCTCTGTAATTTTTAGGCTATCTAACACCTCACGTATAGACTCGTAGCTATACATCGAATCGAAGAACATAGTCTTGCTGACGTAGTAGTCATACTTATTGCTACTACGTGGAGTGCCAATATTCTCAATTGCCATACGGCAGTAGATTCCTTCGTTAAATTTGTTAGCTTGCTCTAGCTTCATCGAGCCGTCAACCTCGCCATTCTCTAGCACAGGACGCATAACAAAGCATATAAGGTTGCTATCCGCCTTATGGAGTGGGATAAAGGTGAATTTACGTCCGCTACACTCAATATCCTCTATCTTCATCTTCTCGGCAGCCTTTAGTGCATACTCGTCGAAGTCTGCTAGGTGACCCTCAAATAGGTTCTGTAGACGCACGGTGCTCTGTAGTGTTGCCTTGATGATCTTACCGTGGCCAATAAGGCTCAGTGGAATAGTCTTGTGGGCAAGGTAGCACGATGCAGCTGCTGCACCCGGCTTAGAGCCCTCGAGGATATAGCTGCCGACCTCCTTAATAACTGGTGGGCGATCGTACTGCACGTCATCCTCGCCAAAGAAGATATATGGTGCCTCCTGCTTGATATGCTCAACCACCACGGAGTGCTTGAACGAAACTATACCCGCTGGGTATGGTGTATATCCTAGCTTGTGTGGGTCGATGGTAACCGAGTCAGACTCTGGGAATGCCATCCACGACTTATATACGTTAGGGTCGTGTTGCCAAATGTCCTCAGATGTTGAGCCAACCATATTCTTATTAATCTTCTCCTGATACTCCCTTATAGATTCAGGATTCTTTACGCTATATCCGCAGAATAGCGAGCGGATATAACCGCCCCAAGCTGCATCAATATGAAGCCAGAATGAACGATTCTCACGCTCTGAAAGCTCCTCTCTGAGTGCTACAACTTCGTGTACTGGGTCGATAGCACCCTCTTCAGTTGTGCCAGTAATTGCAATAACTGCCGCAACGTACTCATCGTCGCCAAGTTCATAGAGTGCACTACTTAGCTTCTTGCAATTTAATCTAAAACGGTGGTCTACATCTATAACACGTACAGATTTTTCGCCATATCCTAGAATATTTGCCGCCTTCTTAATAGAGTAGTGTGCCGATGGCGAAACAAAGATTACTGGTCTTACGCCAAGTCTGCCGAGTATATCGCCTAATCCACAACGAATAACGTTATAGTCGCTATTTTTGATAGACTTTGCAATAGCCTTGACTGCTACCTTGATATCCCAACCATTCTCCTCGACAAGGCAGCGTGTCAATTCGCGCACCATAAAGAGGGTAGTGGAAGGGGTAAGGGCTAGCATTACTCTATTTGGACACTCTCTGATATCGGTAACCTCGCCATTTGGTGTGGTAATCTTAAACTCTATAGAGTTATTCTCACAGAATTCACGGACTGTAAATGGAATAAATTTGGCTGTACGTGCAACCCATAGAGCCTCAATATTAGCCACTGTACCGCCAGAGGTAAGGTGAGTCCAAGACAGCTTGCCGTCATAACCCAACATATTGGCTACCATCTGCCCAACTTCGAGCTCCATAGGAACTGCCACTGGCGAACTCTCGCCACTAACGTTGTTGGAGTTATAGAGCATACCTGCCATATATCCAATAACGGAAGGTAGGGTCTGCTCCGACACCATATGCGCTAGGTATCTAGGAGAGTAGTTCGGGTTGTTGGACTTAAAAGCTGCTAGAATCTTATCTAGCTCAGTTGTCATCTTATCGACCCACTCCTCATTCTGGCGAATTGTAGCTCTGTCGAATATTGCGTTGTCGTTAGGGTAGTTATTACGTCTCCAGTGCGAGTGGTCTCTTAGAATGTAAACTAGGAACTCCTCCCAAATTGCATTCTGTTCGCCCTTAGGGCCCATAAACCACGCTGAGTGAGATGTCTTTTTCATAGGTAGGGTAAAAGGTTGGTTAGGTTGTTATAGTGTTAGGTTGTTTTATTACTTCTCAACTGCTAATTGTTGAACTTGTCTAGTGGCTACCTTAGGGTTGGCAATCACATTACATCCACTCACACATCCGCCTTCGCACGCCATGACTTCGACCATATTGCCCGGGCAGTTATTTACAAAGCCCTTAAGTTCACGTATGGTCTGCTTCGAGATGCCGTTAATAACGATAGGCTTCATCTCATACCTATCACCAACTTGCTTTTGAACCGCTGCGGCTACACCTGCCGTAGCAGCGTAACCCCTTGATGATGGTAGAATAGAGCTATCTAGCTCGAATGTCGCTTCGTCATTGATATTGATGCCTAGTGCGATAAGTGCTGTTCCAACCTCCTCGAATGATAGTACAAAGTTAACGTTAGGGTCGCTAAATGCCTCATATCTCTTTGCAAGACAAGGGCCAATGAATACTATCTTCGCATCTGGGTTCTCCTTGCGCACAATTTCGGCAGCGTAGTACATCGGTGAGCGTGTATGAGAGACATATGGCTTAACCTCAGGGAGGTGTTTGCCTGCTAGTCTATAGTACGATGGACAGCACGATGTGGTCATAAACTTCTCGCCTGCCTCCATCTTCTCGATAAACTCCTCGGCCTCGTTGGCAGTGGTAACGTCTGCACCCTTTGCCACTTCGACAACCTCATCAAATCCTAGCTTCTTGATAGCCGATAGTATCCTATCGAGTGGAGTCTTGAATTGACCTGCGATTGCAGGAGCTACAATTGCAATTGTCTTTTCGTTCTCATTCTTTATAGACTTATATATATCAATAATGTGAGAGCGCTCCATAATTGCCCCAAATGGACAAGCCGAGATACAGCGACCGCAGTATATACACTTAGAGTGGTCAATAACCTCCTTGCCTCTTTCATTTTTGGAGATTGCCCCTACTGGGCAGCTCTCCTCGCAAGGAACTGGTTGATAGATAATGGCGTGGAATGGACAGTTCTTCATACAGAGACCACAGTTCACACACTTCGAGCTCTCGATATGCGCTTGACCATTAGCGAAGAATATAGCGCCCTTGTTGCACGAAGATTCGCACGGACGGGCTACACACCCTCTACACATATTAGTCACCACATAGTTTACCTTAACACAGGCTGAGCACGCCTCGTCCATAACGGACATAGGGCTCTTGCCCACTGTTGTACGAGCAAAGGCATCTGAGCAATATTCACTCAGGCGAGTGCGCTCATCCTTCTCCTCCTCGATGCCAAATCCAAGTACGCCCATAGTGCGAAACTTAAGCATAGCACGATCCTTGTAGACGCAGCATCTAGTTACCTCTGCATCTCTAGGGCGCATTAGGTAAGGAATATCATCTACATTCTCTAATAGGTCTCCCTTATCAAGGTGACCGATTATGCGAGTAAGCAGTTCTCTTCTAAGTATGTCTGTGTTATTTGTTGCCATATTATCTAAATAAAATTCTTAGTTGGGGTTATTGAGCGCACTGCACTCTGATCTCTTCGATAATCTTATCTTTGTTTGCGCTACTAATTATAGTGTCGCCAACCATTGCAAAGGGAGCCTTTCCAGCCTCTGGTCCTTTGTGGCATAGGTCGAGGCAGGTTACTGCTCTTATATCGACCCTTGCGGTAAGTTCTTCTGGTAGTTGCTCGTCGAGTAGTTGGAGTTCCGCTCCACCCATCACATAGCACATAGTGCCGCAACATAGCTTTACAATTACCTTTTCCATCTTAAGTGTTTTATTTCAAGTTTGTTTGTTGTGTTCTTTTAAAATACGATAGTAAAGTTAAGCATTCTTTACCAAAATATCAAATCGAATCTCTACTTTTCAGGACGCATTTGTGGGAAGAATAGTACCTCTTGGATAGAAGTCTGCCCCGTCATAAACATCGTTAGGCGGTCGATACCAATACCCATACCCGAACAAGTTGGCATACCATACTCTAGTGCGCGAATAAAGTCATTATCAATAAACATCGCCTCATCATCACCCTTCTTGCTTAGTTCGAGTTGTTCCTCGAATCTCTCACGCTGTTCAATAGGGTCGTTAAGCTCACTGTAAGCATTAGCAATCTCCTTACCGCCAACGAATAGCTCGAATCTCTCAGTTAAGTGAGGCATTGAGCGGTGGCGCTTAGTTAGTGGAGACATCTCAACAGGGTAGTCTGTGATAAATGTAGGCTGCTCTAGTAGGTGCTCGCACTTCTCGCCAAAGATAGCATCGATTAGCTTACCTACTCCCATAGTCTTGTCGGTGTGGATACCAAGCTCTGCACACTGCGCACGTAGCTCATCTTCGCTCTTACCGGTGATATCAAATCCAGTCTCCTGCTTAATCGCATCTGTCATAGATAGGCGAGCGAATGGAGCCTTGAAGTTAAAGGTCTTATCGCCAAATGTAACCTCAGTTGTGCCGTGTAGCGCAAGTGCTACCTTCTCTACCATCTTCTCTGTGAACTCCATCATCCACTGGTAGTCTTTATATGCTACGTAGATCTCCATTACTGTAAACTCAGGGTTGTGAGTTCTATCCATACCCTCGTTACGGAAGTCTTTGGCAAACTCATATACACCCTCAAAACCTCCTACGATAAGTCTCTTTAGGTATAGCTCATTAGCGATACGAAGGTAAAGAGGAATATCGAGTGCGTTGTGGTGAGTGATAAATGGACGTGCTGAGGCACCACCCGGGATAGACTGTAGAATTGGAGTCTCAACCTCTAGGTAGCCGTGGTCGTTGAAGTACTCACGCATCGTGTTCATAATCTTAGTACGCTTTAGGAATGTATCGCGAACCTCGCTATTAACGATAAGGTCAACATAGCGCATTCTGTATCTAAGCTCAGGGTCCGAGAAGGCATCGAATACCTTACCATCCTGCTCCTTAACGATAGGAAGTGGACGAAGTGACTTGCTAAGTAGGGTAAAGCTCTCACAATGAACAGATAGTTGACCTGTCTTTGTAATAAATGAGAATCCCTCAACTCCCACGATATCACCGATATCAAGAAGTTTTTTGAATACTGTGTTATATAGCGTTGGGTCTCCCTCTGGGCAAACCTCGTCACGCTTTAGGTAGACTTGAATACGGCCTGTAGCATCTTGAAGCTCAAAGAATGAGGCATTACCCATAATTCTTCTACTCATAATACGACCTGCAATAGATAACTTTTGCTCAGGCTTTGCACCCTCACTCTCAATCTGCGCAGTGGTGTGCGACACCTTAAATTCTGCTGCTGGATATGGGTCAATTCCAAGCTCACGAAGCTTTGTGAGCGACTCTCTACGGATGATTTCCTGTTCTGATAGTTCCATTTCTTTTATATTCTATTGATTTATATTAAATTATCTCTTTGAAAATAGGCGGGCAACCTCACCAAACCATAGTACTACTGATGTACCACCAATGGCGATTAACCAATTTGTAAGTGTCATAGGTTCAACTCTAAATACCTCTCCACCAAATGTAACGATTAACCATTGGCCGATTAGTATAAGCCCCATAACTGTAATAAATCCAGTAGCCTTACCTAGTGCAGCAACGGCAAGTCTACCTGACTTGTATGCCTTTGCGTTAAATAGGTTCCAGAACTGCAGCATTACAAATATAGTGAAGAATAGAGTTTGGCTCTGACGGGTAATCTCACCACCATCTAAGTACTCAAATAGGAATAACAGACCTAGCATACCCACCACAAAGGCGATACCAACTGCTACGATCTGACGACCCATAATTGGGGTGATAATAAAGTCTGAGCTCTTACGTGGCTTCTTGCGCATTACCCTCTCATCGGCTGGGAGTGATGCAAGTGCACCTGCGGCGAATGTATCCATAATAAGGTTTACCCATAGCATTTGAGTTACTGTTAGTGGAATCTCAAATCCAAGTAGAGCACCTAGAAGTACGATAAGTAGTGCAGCAACATTAATTGTTAGCTGGAATAGTACGAACCTCTGGATATTTAGATATACCGAACGTCCCCACATTACGGCACGCACGATACTTGCAAAGCTATCGTCAAGTAGTGTAATATCACTCGCCTCCTTAGCCACCGATGTTCCCGAACCCATAGATAGACCCACATTTGCGAAGTTAAGGGCTGGAGCGTCATTTGTACCGTCACCAGTAACTGCCACAACCTCGCCTCTCTTCTGTAGTAGTTGAACAAGTCTCTGCTTATCTTGAGGTCTTGCCCTAGCCATAATCTTTAGGTGTGCAGCTCTCTCATATGCCTCATCGTCCGATAGTGCCTCCCACTCAGGGCCAGTGATAGCCGATAGCTCAGTATCTACTGCATCGTCCCAAAGTCCAATTTGGCGTGCAATTTCACGTGCTGTAGCTGGAGTATCACCCGTTACCATCTTGATGCGGATACCTGCACTCGTACAGCTTGCAACTGCATCTGGCACATCTTCGCGAACTGGGTCAGCAATCGCTGCAACGGCTTGAAGAGTAAGGCCATCTAGCTCCTCCTCGATATTTTCTCCATTACCATTATACTCCTTGAATGCAAATGCAAGGGTACGCATAGCACGGTTTTGGAACTCTAGTAGCTTCTCGCGTGGAGTTGTAAGGTCTTGCGACGAGCAGCGCTCTAGCACATACTCAGGTGCACCCTTAACAACTAGTAGGCGTTTGCCTCCAATATTTGCAACAGTAGCCATCATCTTCACCTTTGAGCTAAATGGCATCTGCGCCTCGATACCCACACGTAGAGTAGAGTAGTCGATACCACTATCCTTAAGCCAAAGTAGAAGTGCTCCTTCAGTAGGGTTGCCAATAGGTTTACCCTCAACATCAATATTTGCAGTTGAGTTTACTGCAATTGAGCTATTTAGTAGCTCTGAATCGTTAACAACATCGAAGAACTCTGCCACACGCATCTCATTCTTGGTAAGTGTACCGGTCTTATCGGTACAGATAACAGTCGTAGCACCGATTGTCTCCGAGGCGTGCATCTTACGCACAAGGTTATTAGCCTTTAGCATTTTGCGCATCGAAAGGGCAAGAGATAGAGTTACACTCATAGGTAGACCCTCAGGTACTGAAACCACAATTAGAGTAACACATATCATAAAGTAGTTTAGAATAGAGCCTGCCATATCTAGCGAGATCCAGCTCTCTGCCTCAAATGCCTTAACGCCAAATGGAAGTCCGAAGAGTGCGATACCTGCAAATGCTAGTAGTCCAAGTACGATCCAGTAGATAGCACCCATCTTCTTGATATGCTCTGGAGTCTCCTTCTTCTTACCTGCAAGCTCAAAGGCATCTTGCATCATCGGCATCCACACTGGGCCTAGCATAAAGAATAGCCCCAAGAGTGCTGCACCTAGTAGCCCCTTCTGTCCTAGCGAAGCAACGCTAAGCTCGCCCCAGAATACGCTCTGAACCGTAAGGAGTGTAAATGTACAGAATGCAATGATAAA
Source organism: uncultured Rikenellaceae bacterium (assembly GCA_964369485.1). GTDB lineage: Bacteria > Bacteroidota > Bacteroidia > Bacteroidales > Rikenellaceae > Mucinivorans. Next base: position 24,796 of record CAYJFH010000017.1, read on the forward strand.
GCCAACGACACCGATTAGCTTTGCTAACCTCTCTAGTTGTTTTGTAAGCGGAGTAGACTCATTGACCTTCTGCGATGCAAGAGTGGCAACCTTACCAAACTCTGTTGAGTCACCAACTCTGATGATTTCAGCCATGCAGTTACCCTCTAGGATAGTAGTACCACGTAGGATATGGTTGCTAGGATATGTAGCCTCGCTGTCGAAATCAGCCTCATCGGTGGTCTTCTCAATTTGGAGCTCACCAGTTAGTGTAGATTCATTAACCGAGAGTTCAGTAGCCTCGATTAGCACGGCATCGGCTGGAATCTCCTCGCCAGTATCCAGAACTATAATATCACCAACTACAAGCTCTTGCTTCTCGATTTGGTTTAGTGCGCCATCTCTATATACTTTGTAGAGTGTCTGCTCGTTGATTTGATTTAGTAGGTCGAACTTCTTTGCTGCATCTCTCTCGAAGAAGAATGCAATAGAGGTTGATAGTAGAATTGCAACGAAGATACCGATAGTCTCGAAGTACTCGCCGTGCGCAATAGATATTAGCAGTGATAGGCACGCTGCAACTATAAGGATGCGAATCACAGGGTCGTTAAACTTCTCAAGAAATAGCTTCCACATTGGCTCACGCTTTGGTGGTGTAAGTCTGTTTGTACCGTGCTTCTCCTTGCTCTGAGCAACCTCTTGGGAGGTTAATCCTCTTTTAGTCGACATATTTTAATGATAATAGTTATATTTGCGATATATATTAAAGGGCAAATTTAGTCAAAATTACCGAAATTTTAATCAAAAATCGAGCGAAAATTATGGATAGAAGGATAATCACCTTTATTAGCAGGCAATTTGTAATGGCTCTCTCTACTACAATTGGCTCTGAAATTTGGAGCGCAAATCTATTTTACGTCTATGATCGGGAGCGTAATTCCCTTATTTTCACATCCTCGGCAAGCTCTAAACATATATGCCACGCACTAAAGAACCCAATGGTCAGCGTGTCGATATACCGAACTACACTTCAAATCGCCCTGCTACGTGGAGCGCAGATAGTCGGTAAAGTTGTTGATATAAGAGATGATGTTAAACTAAGAAACCGCTGTGAAAAGCTCTTTAAGAAGAGATTTCCAGCAGCGGCGCTAAGTCTTGATGATATGTGGATAGTCGATATATCTAGCGTTAAGTACACCGATAATAGGTTAGGGTTTGGTACTAAAGTTTACTACCCTTAGTAGCCTCGTCTCTGGTCATATAGCCACTCAATTAACCACGGAAGGTTAAATGCTGGTGTCCAGCTATCGTGACCACACCCAACGAACTCAGTGTAATTTATATCGGCACCTGCCTTGTTCAGTGCTCTATATGCTGCACGTGAACCCTCAACTGGCACTACACTGTCTGCATCGCCGTGGAATATCCAGAAGTTGACATCACCCGCGGTTGCGAGCCTCTCAGGCTTTGTAATACCACAGATAGGTACTGCAGCTGCAAAAATCTCAGGGTAGCGAGATACAAGATCATAGGTAGCCATACCACCCATCGATAGACCAATTATGTAGACTCTATTTGGATTCACACTGGGATTCTCAAGGTACGTTTCAATTAACTCCTTTAGTGCCACTATCATAGAGCTTGGCTCTTCGGGCAGGGGTAATGACTCCATATTGAAGCTACTTGGGCGCTCGTCAAATGCCCAATACTTATCCTTAGGACATTGAGGGAATAGCACAAATGATGGAAACTTATCTCGGTTCAGCGGATTTAGAAACATCTGAGCACCGTGGGTCAGTTGCCTTTGGTTGTCGTCACCACGCTCTCCTGCTCCGTGTAGGAATATCACAAGTGGGTACTGCTCAGATGGGTCCTCGCCCATCTCAGGTGCTAGCGAACGGTAGAGCATCTCAACCCCATTTGAGGCACTAAATGTATGGCTCTCGTAGCTCTCCTGTGCCGATGATGTTAATGGAAGTAACATTGCAATAGCTAGTATTAATCTCTTCATAGAATGGTTGTTGGTTTTATAGTAGTTTAATTAGTTGTTCGACAAAGTCACGGCTACCCGATAGCCTTGGAACCTTATTCTGCCCTCCGAACTTTCCACGGCTCTGCATCCACTTTGTGAATGTGCCATCTGGGGCGAAGTGCACAGTCGGGGCGTTTAGTGTAGAGTTGTTGTGTCGTTTGGCATCGTAGTCTGAGTTTACAGCCCTAAGGGTGTTATCTAGCACTTCGATAAACTTTGCTTGGAGCTCTGTGCTTAGCTGAGTCTCTACTACCCACTCGTGCGCACCCTTCTCCTTACCCTCCATAAATATAGGGGCAGCGGTGTACTCCTTAACCGTTGTGTCGGTAGCCTCGCAGGCTGCTTTGATCGCCTTTTCGGCATTATCTACGATTAGTTCCTCGCCAAAGGCATTGATAAAGCTCTTTGTGCGCCCGGTGATCTTGATCTTATATGGCGAAGTTGATGTAAACTCAACTGTATCACCAATCATATATCTCCACAGTCCGCTCGATGTGGTGATAATCATTGCATAGTTTACCCCCGTCTTAACCCCCTCTAGTGGCACTATTGTCGAGTGGTCATCGAATGAGGACATCGGTAGGAACTCATAGAATATCTCATAGTCTAGCATCAGTAGCATTGCGCTGTCATTTGGGTCATCTTGCAGAGCAAAGAAGCCCTCAGAGGCATTGTAGGTCTCCATATATCGCATATCAGGCGAGGTAAATATCTTCTCGTACTCCGCTCGATATGGTGTAAAGGCGATACCGCCGTGGATAAATAGGCTCATATTGGGCCAAACTTCGTGGATAGAGCTCTTGCCAGTGTACTCTAGTACCTTCTGCATCAGCACTAGATTCCACGATGGCACCCCTGCAAATGATGTAATGTTCTTACCCACAGTGGTGCGGCAAATAGCCTCCACCTTCTCTTCGAAGTCTGCAATAAGTGCAACATTTGTCTTAGGCTCACGTATCCACGATGTTGGTGGGGGAGTGTTACCTATAAGTATTGCCGAGAGGTCGCCAGTGAGGAGTCCGCCTTCGTGCTCTAGCTTAGCGCTACCACCAAGGGTTAGAGCTCTGCCAGATAGCGCCTTTGAGTCTGGAAAGTTCGATGTAAATACCGCTACGCAGTCCTTACCGCCACGGAAGTGACAATTCTTCAGAAATCGAGAGTTTATAGGTATATACTTACTCACCGAGGCAGTAGTCCCCGAGCTCTTAGCAGCCCAGCGTGGCTCAGAACCACCCCATAGCACACCCTTCTCGCCACTACATACCCTCTCGATAAGTGGCGAAATACCCTCATAGTCCACCACTGGAATACGAGCCGCAAAATCACCGTAGCTATCAATATCTCCAAAGCTTGCCGTATAGATATTACTATTTGTGCTAAGTAGCGAGAATTGCTTATCCTGCACACCGTGAGGGTCAGCCTTAAATCTATCAATTGCACGTAGCCTACCCCCAAGGGCAGTGGTAATAATTCGATTTATAATTGCCATAAAAATTTGGTATTGATATTCACCTAGCAAAGATAATTTAATTTTGTCAATTGTCAATGTTAATAGTATAAAATAGGGGCGTAGTATGCCTATGTGCTATACTCAATATATTAATAGTTTTTGGTAACAACAAAGAAATAGCCCCGAGCCACACTTTTTTCGTGTGTGCTCGGGGCTATAGTTTTAGAAATATGTATGGTCTTACTCTGCAAGAACGACAATTACACCCTCATTAAAATAATCATCTGCGAGATCAACTATAGGCAGGTCTCTCTGCGCTTCGCTCATAGTTACATTGATCATCTGTGGAGTAAAAATTCCCGGTACTTCTTGCTTACCACACTTTAAGCCATGCTTCTCTAGCTTACTGAACATAGATGCGTCAAATGAAGAGAGATTATTCTTGTATATCCTTAAACTAGTCAATTCAGTTAGAGTCTCGATATTAATAGTCTCTAGATCGTTATATTCGGCGTCTAAATATTTTAGATTTGGTAGATTGACAAGTTCTAATGTAGTAAATTCATTCCAAGAGATATCTATATACGAAAGTTTAGTACAGCCTGTAATATTAAGAGAAGTAATATCATTTCCGAAAACAGTCAAAGATGTAAGATTTATATTCTTTGAAAGGTCAAGCCCCCCTGATAGATTACCTCTTGCAATAGTCAATTCATCAAGCGCTGTGAAGTGCTCAATCCCTTTGATTGATGAGATTTCAGTATCAATGTGGTAAATCTCTGATACGATACTTGCCTCAAAATATGAGATTTCACCATCGCTATTTAAATCAACGCCATCGTTAATCAGCGCACTTTTAAAGATTGGATCTTCAAAAACAATAGGCTCATGCGATGGTATAGGAGTGCCAGCGATATGTATATCGATATCATTATTATCATATGAAGATAAGATTGGT
>CAYJFH010000018.1:0-23863 GCA_964369485.1 uncultured Rikenellaceae bacterium
TTGTGGTCTCAAAGTATGCCCAAAAGGCTATCGAAGGGGCTCTAAAGGGATTGAAGATTAAGGTGCTATACGTTAGTAAGGTCTCGGATCTTGCACAGATGCTATTTCAATAGCGCGGCTCTTCGAGGGTGAACCAGTGGAAAAGCCTCTGCCTTAAACTCCTCTGCCTCGGCTATGCCTATAGCGTTGGGGTAGGACATAAGGGCAAGGATTACCAGCTCATCACTCTCTGTTGAGTAGGATGGGTGGGCGTATGGTGCTTCGCTTAGGTGAAAGCCTAGACGCTCATAGAAACCTATGCGCCTACGCTCTATCTCGCCCTCGGGTAGCTCTACCTCTAGGATAATGGGCTTTTGGGTTGAGGCTTGAAGCTCCTTGATAATATCTGCTCCGATACCTGCGCCACGAAGAGATGGCAGGGTGGCTAGGTGCTCGATATATATAGAGCTTGGCAGCTCCCACCAAAATAGTATGCCAACAAGGGAACCATCCGACATTACCACTTCGCAGTGGTACGCCTCGTTAGAGAGCACTTCGCTCTGATACTCAATATCACGGCGCTCCTCCTCGGGAAATGCACTGAGGTATAGCTCCCACGCTTCGTGGAAGTATTTGTCATTGGTACTATTGAGTCTTTGTGTTCTAATTCTCATAATTATCTATTTTGCTATAAGTTGGCTATGTAAATATAGTAAAAATATGTAAATGAGAGAGTTTGTAAACGTCATAAAAGTATATGATTTTTATTGGAATATTTATTGTAAGTATAATATAATGAGATTAATAGCAAATGTATTTAAGTGAAAAAATATTTGGAAATTAATTGTTTTTATGCTATATTTGGAGTGTGAAAGGTGTGAGAAGCCTCAGTGTTATATCTTATCCTATCACAATAAAGTGATATTAATAACCCCTAAATATATCAAAAACAGTAATGAAAAAACTATTTTCAGCCGTAGCAATCTTGCTACTAGGCCTATTTGCAACAGTTCAGTTTGCCAGCGCGCAGACTCAAAACCTACACGACTTTACAGTTACAACAATCAAAGGAGATAAACTAGACCTATCTACCCTTAAGGGCAAGAAGGTATTAGTGGTGAATGTAGCTTCGAAGTGTGGTCTGACCCCACAGTATGAGGGTCTACAGGCACTATACGATAAGTATGGAGACGAGGACTTTACCATCGTTGCATTCCCTGCGAATAACTTTGGAGAGCAAGAGCCGGGTAGTGAGCACGAAATCCAAGAGTTCTGTACACTTAATTATGGTGTAAAGTTCCCGATGATGGCGAAGATCTCAGTTAAGGGTGACGATATGGCACCTATTTACCACTTCTTGACCGAGAAGGCTAAGAATGGCGTACTTGATACAGAGATACAGTGGAATTTCCAGAAGTTCCTAATCGACGAGAACGGTAATGTCGTGAAGACTATCCACCCTCGCACAGATCCAATGGATGACGAAATCGTAGAGTGGATCGAATCTTAAGAGACAAAAAATAACCCCCTAAATTTTATTAAAACAGATGCTTAAAGTAATTTTTTCGTTGATGGCTCTACTGCTGTCAACTCAGTCGTTTGCGCAAAATTCTCCACTAAAAGTTGGTGATAAAGCCCCTAATTTTAAACTTCAGAATGCTTCTGGTCAGATGGTAGAGCTTAGTGATATGCTCGAAGATGGCCCAGTTATATTGACTTGGTACCGTGGTGCGTGGTGCCCATACTGTAACTTAGCCCTTAAGGGTTGGGAGACGAATAATAGTAGAATCGAGGATATGGGCGCAAAGTTCGTAGCTCTTACTCCGCAGATGCCAGATAATAGTCTAACTCAGAAGGAGAAAGATAACCTAGACTTTACAATCCTTACGGATGCAGGTAGTAAAGTGGCGGCAAAGTACGGCGTGGCGTTTAAACTAGATGATGCTACAAATAAGAGGTACGAGGAGGCTATCTCTCTTAGTGAATATAATGGCAATGACGAAGGAATGCTCCCAATTCCTGCTACATATATTATCGACACTGACGGCGTGATAAAGTACGCATACGTAAATGAGGACTACTCGGTAAGGGCAGACCCTGAGGTCGTTATCGAGGAGCTTAAGAAATTAAAGTAATAGCAGATATTACTATGGTGTTGAGGTGTTAGCCACCTCAGAGTAAGGTTCACACTCTTTGCATTATAATTTTGCAGGGTGTGAGCCTTTCTTTTATTGAAATTTTTATATATTTGTAGGATATGAATAGAATAAAGACAATATTATTAGTGCTTCTACTCCTTGCTAGCTGTTCAAAGTCAAATGAACTTAGCGGAGGAGGTGAAGAGCCGATTGATAACTTTGCTAAGGGGGCAGATATTAGCTGGGCTACGAAGATGGCGAGCGAAGGGCTTGTGTTATACAATGGTGCAGGGCAGCAGATGGAGGCCACAGCGCTGATGAAGCAGTTGGGTATGAACTCGGTTCGCTTTAGGGTGTGGGTTAATCCTGTGGATGGGTGGAACTCAAAGGAGGATCTACTCATTAAGGCTAAGATCGCACAGAGCCTAGGTATGCGTATAATGGTGGACTTTCACTATAGCGATACGTGGGCAGACCCCGGGCACCAGACTCCACCAGCGGCGTGGAGTGACTATACACTCTCTGAGCTAAAGGTTGCAGTAGCTGACCATACAACTGATGTGCTCCAAGCTCTAAAGAGTAGTGGGGTAGAGGTCGAGTGGGTGCAGGTTGGCAATGAAACCCCAACGGGTATGTTGTGGCCACTCGGTAAGCTTGACTATGCCAACTCTAACTTTGCCGATCTAATAAATAGTGGTTACGATGCCGTGAAGGGAGTATATCCCGACGCCTCGGTGATTGTACATATTGACCAAGGCGATAACTTTGGTCGCATTGAGTACCTATATGACTACCTTACCCAGTGGGGCGCACGCTACGATATGGTGGGGCTATCGCTCTATCCCGACCCATCGACTTGGAGGTCGCAGGCGGAGCAGATGATTGCCAATATCAATAGAATCGCCACAGACTTTAACCGCCCAACTATGATATGTGAGGTGGGTATGTTGTATAGCGAGGTGCAAAATTCATTTTCATTTTTAAAGTACATAATTGAAGAGGGTAGAGACCATACCTCTGGTAAGTGCCATGGAGTATTCTATTGGGAGCCTCAAGCCCCAGCAGGCTATAATGGCGGGTACGATAAGGGAGCATTTGAGGATGGACGACCAACCGCCGCGCTCTCTGCATTTATGTAGACTTTACTCTAAAAAAATAGTTGTACTTTTAGGTGAATTTACTTACCTTTGATATTATGAGAAGAGTAGTACCACTAAATTTTAGACGAAAACTTGCCCTTTCGCTCAACCTAAAGGCGGAGAAGTTGACCTTTGGAGATAATCCACTGCGCCAGCTATTTTGGGAGTGTACGCTACGCTGTAATCTAAAGTGTCGCCACTGTGGAAGTGATTGCCACGTTGATGCAGAGCAGGAGGATATGCCCGTCGAGGACTTCTTGAGGGTTGTAGATGAGGTGGCAGCTGCACCAGAGAATAACCCGAATAAGATTATGGTTATCTTTACAGGGGGTGAGGCACTACTGCGTAGAGATTTGGAGAGGTGTGGTAAAGAGCTATATGATAGGGGCTTTCCGTGGGGTATCGTTACCAATGGATATGCACTAAACGAGCGTAGGATTAACTCGCTAATCGATGCAGGGATGCACGCCGTAACGGTCAGTATAGATGGCTTTGAGGAGGATCACGATTGGATGCGATGTGTGGATGGGAGCTATAGACGTGCTATTGAGGCGGTGAAACTACTCACTAAAACTGATATAGTCTTTGATGTTGTTACTTGTGTAAATAAGAGAACTATATCTAAGCTCAGAGAGTTCAGAGACTACCTTATAAGTATTGGACTAAAGCGTTGGAGGTTATTCACTGTATTTCCAGTGGGTAGAGCCGCAAGCGATGAGATGTTGTCACTCTCGGGCGAAGAGTTCAGAGCGATGCTCGACTTTATTGCAGAGACTCGCAAGGAGGGATTAATCGAGATAAGTTATGGCTGTGAGGGATTTTTGGGGAACTACGAGGGAGATGTACGCCCGAACTTCTATAAGTGCCACGCAGGAGTGTCGGTAGCCTCAGTGCTAGCAGGTGGTAATATATCGGCATGCCCGAGTATTAGAGCGAACTTCCACCAAGGTAATATCTATAGAGATAACTTTATGGATGTGTGGCGTTCAGGATTTCAGAAGTTCAGAGATAGAGAGTGGATGCGTAAGGGGCAGTGTGGTGAGTGTAAGTACTTTAAGTACTGTAAGGGCAATGGAATGCACTTAAGGGATGATAACGGAGAGTTGATACTCTGCCATCTAAATAAATTACAAGAAAAATAATCACCAAAATATCAATTAATCATGAAAAATTTACTTAAAATTTTACTGGTAAAGCTCATAGCACTATTAGGCTTTACCTCATGCAACATCATTGGAGGAGGTGGTGCTGTTGAGTATGGAACCCCGAATGTAGACTTTAGAGCAAAAGGCGTAGTGTCAAACTCTATAAATGAACCACTCGCTGGCATTAAAGTTGTCGTAAATACCGAGGGTAACTATAACAATGACACTGTTGTAACTAATAGCGTTGGTCAATATGTAACCAATGATATCAATGTGTTTGATCTGAGTCAGATTAATAGTCTACAGTTTTTAGATGAGAGTGGCATCTATGAAGATATTACAGTTGTTCGCGCAGAGCTTATAGTTGAGCAGAGCGAACTAGGCAGTGGTAACTGGTATGGTGGCACCTTTGAGGCTACTGTAAATCCAACTATGGTGCCTAAGAAGTAACAAAAGTCGATATAGATATTTTTAAGTAGAGATGATCATAGGGGCTAAAATTCCCTATGATCATCTCTTTTTTTTATTGTTGATCTATTGGTTAATAGCCTATTTTTTGCTACCTTTATAGCTGTGTAGGTGTTGAGTCTAAAAATCCCTAAAATATAGATAAAACGATGAAAAAAATTACCCAACTACTGCTTTTTATACTAGCAGCGATCACAAACTTTGCCTGTAACCCTACTGACCCTGAGCCGCTACCGCCAACGCCTCCAACCCCAGATCTGCAATTTACAATTAGTGTGAGTGACCTTACCGCAAATAGCGTAAAGGTAACCTATACCCCGAGCCTTGCAGATGAGCTATACTACTATGTGACGCTTAGCAGTGATGCCTTTGAGAGTCTCTATCAATCGAACGTAGAGAACTACTTGGCTGAGGAAATTGAGAGATATGGTGATATCCCGATTACCGAGGCTATGGATGTTATAGCAATCAATGGCATTGCCGAGCAATATATAGGAAAGCTAACTCCTGAGACTAAGTATCTATCTATGGCGTTTGGAGTGAACCTTGAGGGGGAAGTCACCACCGATATTACAAAAGTTGAGTTCTTTACGTTAGCTGAAAATAAGGGCTTTACAGTGAGTATTGAGCTGTCGGATATTAAAGCAACTAGCGCTAAAGCTCTTATGACCCCTAGCGATCCCGAACAGAGATACTTCTATAACTTGATCTCTGCTGAGGACTTCGAGCAGTACCATAGTAGTGACGCTGCGGTATTTATGGAGAATCTACTATCTGACCAAGAGCTAATCGGAGATAGGTCAATCGAGGAATTTATGGAGCTTATCTCAACGCTTGGTAGTGAAGAGTTTCAATTCAGTGGGATGACTCAAAATACAGATTATGTCGTATTTGCCATTGGGGTTAATCTCGAGGGTGAAGTTGTAGGTGAGATGACAACTGCAGAGTTTAAGACCCTAGAGGCTACCTCATCGAACCAATTTAGCGTCGAGTTCTTTAATTATGGATATGATGGTGTGGACTTTACTATAACTCCAGTTGAACTCTCTCCATACTTCTATACCATAAAATCGAAGTCGTGGGTTGAGGCTCAAAGTAGTGACCAAGATATAATCAGCCTGCTGCAGAGTGAGTTTGCAGGGCTTATAGACTACCTGTATAGTTACAGTGGCGAACAGACCTATACAAACGAGGGTGTATGGGGTACCGATACGGGATACTATGTACTAATCTTTGGCTATGAGAGTGGAGCAGCAACGACCCCTCTTAGTAAGTTCGAGTTTAGAACACTCCCATCTGCTACTACTCCAGCCGATGTGACATACTCACTAGAAACACAGGTAGTGACGGCTCGAAGTGTGAATTTTACCATTACTCCGAGCGACCGCCACTCAATGTATATATGGGACGTAACTGCCGATGCGGACTTTGAAGCACTTAAAAATGCTATCGATACCTATATCGATGATGCTGCTAGTAACAATCCATTTGGCTATGACGGTATTCGTACTCGAGGTAAGGTTGGAAGTGCTATCAATCGCACGCTCCAACCAAGCACTGAGTATGTAGTATGGGCGGCAGCAGTAGATGAATATGGCGAGGTGCTAGGCGAAGTTAAGGAGGCAGGTAGATTCCAAACCCTTGCCTCGGAGGTAGGCGATGCAAATGTTGTGGCCTCCTTTACTAAGTACTTTGATGGCGATGAGCTATATGCCTATGACCCAGTTAGATTCTCCGATACTAGAGGTAGCGCATATATCTACGTTGAGTTCGACCACGGAAATGCAGTAGAGTGGTGGGGTGCAGTATCCGAAGGAGACCTTAGTGATATGGCTGATCAAGAGATTATCGACATCCTAACGGGAGGCTTCGGTGGTATCTGGGCTCCAGTAGCTAAACCTTTCCTATGTAGGTGGGATACACCTCACACAGTGTTAGCCGTAGGTATAGATAACAATGATAACTTTGGTAATCTAAATAGATCAGTACATACATTTACCAAGGAGGGCGCAGCTCCAGTCGAGGAGATTGAAGATGTCCTGCCTAAGCCGTAATTAAAGACTCTTTAAATGGTATTATATAGTTATGTATAGGGGGTGAAAATTATCTCCTATGCTTAACTATTGTATTGTAAATATGTTTGTTAAGTATAATTTTATGGATTACAACTTTACTACGCTAGAAAAGTTGTAATTATTTCTACATAGTAATTATTTTTATTGGAAACTATCTTCTTTATAGCGAGCTTATTAAATATTTTTTGGAATGCACTAAGGGTGCTATATGACCTATGCGTACTAGGTTTTTATAAAATAATGCTCTATATTTGTGCCATTATAACCCAAAAATAAGAAGAAATATGGAACGAGCAATTAGTAGAGGAAAGCTATGTCTGGCCCTGTGCCTTGGTGTGGCTTTTGTTGTATTTGGATGTCAACGATATAAGGATGCCGAGAGCGAGCAAACTACAGTGTCAAAAATAGTCCTTAGTGTGTCAACCGAAAGCGAAAGCAGTGCAGAGAGCCGCCTGAATATGGATCAGATCTATAGTGATGGCATTGATGAGGTAGCAGGTATTTCGCTTTCGTGGCATACATCTAGTAGTTATACAGATAAGTTCTCTGTATATAGTCAGAGTGGTGAGTATGTAGGTGATTTTACCTATATTGGAGAGGATGGCGCAAAGAGTGGCGACTTTATCCAAGAGGGAGAGTTTAGTATGGCAGATGGTAACTACACAGCTGTATTCCCAGCAGTAGACCCGGCGGAGTTTCCAACTCTAGAGTCTCGCAATAGTGCAGAGTTTAAGACTCTAACTCAAACCCTTTCATCCTCGCTAGATCACATAGAGCGTGAGATTAGAATGGTAGCGGACTTTACCCTTCAGAGTAATAGTGCTGCGCCATTTAGCTTTAACCACGAACAGGCGATATTTACCCTAGATGTAACTATGCCAGCAGGAGTTATAGCTAAAGGTATTACTATGATCGATGAGCGCACAGTTAGCAATAGCTACAAACTAGATGTAGACCATAGTAGCGTTATACCGGGCACTTCGGGTAGTGTAAGGTTGAGCCTACCGATAGCTGCTGACCCTCAAGGTGTGGCAGGTGAAATTGAAAGGAATATAGAATTTATTGCAGTTGGTGCAAATGGGGGGCTATATAGACAGAGTGTATCAACTATTAAGAGCTACAGTGCAGGTGCTCAATATAGAGGAGCTCTTGACTTCTCGACCGTAGAGCAGCAGGAGCCATATATCACTATCTTTACCGGTACTATGCCGAGGCTTAATGAAAATGGTACAGAGCTTGAAATTCTTGTTGAGTCGAATGTAGAGTGTACTGCTGAGATATCGGTAGACTACGCTAGGCTAATCAAAGTAGAGTATCTAGATGATAATCAGATAAAACTAATTGTTGAGGTTGATGCGAACCCTACCTATGCGGATCGTCACTTTACAATTGTACCAAAATCTATAGATGGCTCAGTTCAAGCGTCGTGGCCACTATACTTAACTCAGAACAAGAAGCAGGATGAGACTCTAAGTAATGACCTTTCGCATATCTTTGTAGATGCTACCTATTCAGAGCTACTGCCAACAGTGACCCAAGAGCAGATCGATGGAATTGTAAACGATATATTCCGTGGCGTTGCTCAAGGCCTACTTGATGGAACTTACCGACTAGACAGAAGACTATTTGTAGCCAAGCCACATATGGCAGGCGAGATATATCAGTCGCTATATGATAGCTTTGCTGGTAGTGAGCTTGATAATGCAACGGGTATCTATGTAAATAGAGGTGACGAAATTATCCTCTACTGTGAGGAGTTTGATGGCGTTCCACTCCAACTCTATATAGTTGACTATACAAATAGTTACCTTGGTGTTAACCAAGCAATAGAGGGTGGTAAAATTAATGTGGTTAGAGCTCCTATCAATGGTGTGATCTATGTAGACTACCCTGTCTATAGCCCTTATAATCTAGTAAATCATAGTGACATTAAGATGCACTTCTTTAATGGAGCGGCAAATGGTGTCTTTAGAGCTGGGGTGACATCAAATTCTGAGTGGAGCACAATGCTTAGCGAGGCTAAGGGTGGGCATATGGATATTCAAGGCGAAAATGCACACTGGGTAGCACCAGTCGACAAGCTCCAAGCGCATGTAGAAGACCCAACGGCGCTTATTAGAGCCTACGACGAACTTGTACGTCTAATCAATGAGTTTGCTGGACTATACAAGCACGAAACCTATAGACTAAACCGACGATTACTATTCTCGGGTGTTGGTTCAGGGTATATGTATGCTACCCACTACTTGACTTGGTATAACCCAAGCACACTGGGTACTATCTTAAATGCAGAGAAGATTGCTCAAGGTGAGCATATCTGGGGTCCAGCTCACGAGATTGGCCACACTATGCAGATGGATCCATCTACTAACTGGATTGGTACAACGGAGACTACCACTAACCTATTCTCACTATATGTTCAGACTAGCCTTGGAGCTCAAAGCCGCCTTATCGGTGAGAGAAGATACTACTGGGCATTCAACTCTCTGTTGACAAGTACTACTAAGAGTAATATGGATGCAGGTATTTGGGAGTGTCTAACTCCACTGTGGCAGGTGCACCTTCTATCTCGTAGCCTTTCTGGTGCTAATGGTGATACATATATGGATATGCACGACTACTTTAGAAACAACACTCCTCCTGCGGGTGAGGGTGCTAATCAGCTAGAGTTTGCGGTTCAAGCATCACTATTTATGGGATATGACCTTACTGAGTTCTTCCAGAGATGGGGCTTCTTTAACGAGATAGATAGAGATATCAATGACTACAAAGTCGAGAGATTCACTATCACAAAGGAGATGGCAGATGCCGCAAAGGCAAGAATTAGCCATCTGCCGAAGATAGGTAGTGCCGCTATATGGTATATCACCGATGAGAACAAGGATCTATATAGAGACCCTCAACCAGCAACTATTAGCTCGGTAGAGCTAGTAGGTACCGAGGTTGTAATTACGGGTGCTAGCAACGTTGCAGCATTTGAGATATGGAATGGCAGCGAGATTCTAAAGATTGACTATGGTACCTCAACTGCAATCACTGCGCCAACTGGTTATAGCTGGTCGGGTAGCGGACTTACTCTGAGAGCTGTGGCAATTGATGGTTCTACCACAGACTATAGAATAATGTAGGGCTTAAAATATAGCCTAAAATAGTAGAAGAGGATGAGCATTAACGATTATAGCGTTAATGCTCATTCTTTGTTGTTATGATCGTTGAAATATAGTAACTTTGGGAACTTAAATAAATGGAATTAATATTAGTATGAAGAGATTTTTTAGGAGATTACTGCGAGTTATTATAGTATTAATAGCTATAGGGATTATTGGCACTATTGTGGTCTTTATATACCTAGAGCACCCAAAGTTTGGTAGTGAGTGGGAGGCAGATTCACCACGTGGAGAGAGGATACTAGCCTCGCCGAACTACTATAATGGGGAGTTTCAGAACTTAGAGCCGATGCCCCCGACTCCAGACTCGATAGCCGCAAAGGCCAAGGGGCGTATCGCGACCCTATATGAGGTGCTATTTGAGAGGGGAGAGATTACTCGCCCAAAGGATAGTGTACCTGCTCTAAAGACCGATATAATTGAACTAAGCCAGCAGAATGAGGATCTACTCGTGTGGTTTGGCCACTCCTCGTACTATATGCAGATTGGGGGGCTACGACTGCTATTTGACCCAGTATTCTATGATGGATCTCCTCTCTCATTTATTAATAGTCCATTTGATGGTACAGATATATATAAGCCATCGGATATGCCCGAAGTGGACTATATAGCCATCACCCACGACCATTGGGACCACCTCGATTACCGTGCAATAGATGAGCTAAAGCATAGAACAAAGTACTTTATCTGCCCACTTGGAGTTGGTGAACACTTAGAGCACTGGGGTATAGCGACTGATAGAATCTTAGAGTTGGATTGGAATGAATCTATATTCGGTGCCGATGGACTAAAGGTTACAGCACTTCCTGCACGCCACTACTCAAGTCGTCTGTTTGCGCGCAATCAAACGCTATGGTGCGGATATATGGTCGAGGCGGACTCCCTTACTATATATATGTCGGGTGATAGTGGATATGGTATCCATATTGAAGATATAGCGAGGAGATACCCTGCAATTGACCTTGCTGTGCTCGAAAATGGCCAGTTCGATGAGCAGTGGAGGTATATCCACTTTGTCCCACGTGACCTAGTCAGAGCGGTGAAGGAGTTAAATCCAAAGAGGTTTATAACATCCCATAACTCAAAGTTTGCAATTGCTCGCCACGGCTGGACACTACCTATGGACGAGATCTATAGCGCAGCACAGAGCGACTCGCTACCACTACTAACCCCTATGGTTGGGGGTGTTATTGGACTTCGTGATACCACCATCACTCAGAGTGTTTGGTGGAGGTAGTTCTCTAAATCTGTGGTTCTGCAGGCGGTAGGTAGAGGTTAAACTTCATTCTGGCAATCTCCTTAGAGTCCAAGAAGGTGATTAGCTCCCACTCTCCACACTTATCCTCGATTGGCTCCCAAACTGTGTCGCCAAGGAAGAAGTACCACTCATTTGAGTTTATAATATCTTCGCCTATAAAGTCAGCGGCAACCTCACCCGCCTCATTGAGAAATGGAGGGTGTTTCATTATAAAGCTAATCTTAGAGCCCTTTGCTCCTCGAATCTCTAGGGTATATCCAAACTCAATATCGAGAGTTGCAGGGACCTCACGCGTGTGCTTTATAACCTTTGGTAAGGCCTTAGAGCTGCGATCCCAACGGGTATAGAGTCCGTAGCTCTTGATTGTTATTTCAGGTTTCTTCTTTGCCATCGTGGCGCAAAGTTACTTATTTTTTTGATATTGTTGTTTAGAAGAAAGAGTTATATTTTGCAATTGTTTAATTGCTTTTATGTTAACTTATTATATTGATAATAATGATGTGAAATATAGTATTTGAATACTTTTGATGATTTATTGAATATTGTTGAGCTTGATTGTTTGCCTATATCTTTATTTTACTATATTTGGCGACTCAATATACTATCATACAGTGTTGTGGAAGTTGTGCAGTTGGTGAACTATGGTAGCCAGTAAGTAATTCTAAATAAAAACTGCTCAACTCAATGAAATATCTACCATTAATCCTATCTATCTTCTGTCTTAGCTGTACCCAGAGCCCTATTGTCGATGAAGAGCCATCAAGGCACGGATCGGTACTCAGCGCATCGCTTGGGATCGATACTCGTCTACACCTTAACGATATGGGCGAGGGAGGAATTGAGGTCACTTGGTCTAATTGCGAAACTCACGTAGATAGGATAACGCTATTCGATAGCCAGACGGGACAAAGGGTCTCTGACTATATCTATATCGGTGATGATGGGAGCCACTCTGGTGACTTTATTGCCGAGGGTAGCGTAAACCTTATCGATGGCGAAAGTTATGTGGCTATATACCCTGCAAATAGCGCATCTACACTCGAAGAGTGTAACTCCACCATAACCCTAAACTTACCTCAGAGCGAGGCGCAAGGGCAATCTATGCAGTGCCGCTCTCTAAAGATGCGTGCCGACTTTACATTCAATCAAACTCAGAGCCCAATGGTACACTTCAAGCACCTTAGCGCACTCGCTACAATCGAGATTGATGGGGCGGACAGTGCACCGATGTCACTAACCCTTCGTGATGGTAGTGATCCTTCACGAATATATACTATCCACTATGAGGGCGTAGGGGCTGGCGAGGATATCATTACCCAACTTGCCATAGCTGAGAATCTCAGCACTGAACCTCGTACACTTATTTTTGATATGGTCTATAGTGACGGTACGCTACGTAGATTTGAGGTTGTGACCACTAAGCCCTACTATGCAGGTATGCGCTACCGAATGGCTATTGGCGGACAGATGGAGGAGTATGGTGATCTGATTGTGAGCAGCCAAGAGGATTTGCAAGCTATTGCCGAGGCTGTAAATAGTGGCGTGGATGACTTTAGCGGCAGGGTAGTGGTAGTTTGTGATGATATTACTCTGAGTGGTGATTGGACACCAATTGGTGGAAGTTCGAGGAGTTTTAAGGGGAGTTTTGATGGGGCAGGCCATACGATTAGTGGGCTAAGGGTACGTGGTGGTGGTTACTCGGCACTATTTGGTAGCATTCACTCAGCCGAGATTCGTGATGTGGTACTCGAAGGTGTAGATATAGAGTCATCGGGGGAGTTTGTAGGGGCAGTGGTGGCGAGTGCAGAGTATAGCAATATTGTAGGGTGTAGAGTTCTTGGTGGAACTATTATCTCTACTGCACCCAGTGCAATAGTCGGAGGTGTGGTTGGTTATGGAGCTGCCTATAACTCCTCAACTGTAGGGCTGAGTGGTTGCAGTAGTAGCGCAAGAGTTCAGAGCAGTGGCGATAAGGGTGAGGTAGGTGGAGTTATCGGTGTATCCTACAACCTTATGGTGTCACGTTCTAGCAGTAACGGAGCTGTGGGGGGAGGCTATCAGAGTATGGTTGGTGGTGTTGTAGGGCGTAGCGAGGGTAGAGAGATCACGATGGTATATAGTCTAGGTGAGGTTAGCGGAGGCGATAGAGCCCGAGTTGGTGGCATCGTTGGGTATAGCAAGGGTGATATTAGCCACTCATTTACACTCAGCGAGGTTATCGGTGGTAGTCAATCGACCCTTGGCGCAACGGCAGGCTATATCAGTGGTAGCGCTACTTCGCTATACTATCTCTCTAGCGCAGAGCAGTGTAGGTATGGCTCTAAAGTAGCCACAGTGGAGGAGCTAAATATGGAGGTTCTCTCAGGGCGACTTAATGGCTTTACGGCGGGTTCACCTATTGAAACTACAGTGCCAACACTCTACTAAAGGGAGAGGGGGCTAGTAACTCACACTATGAGTTACCAGCCCCCTCTTGGAGTTCTATTGAACAGTCGCCATACACAACTGCAAACCTTCCCACTAACGGTTCACAATTATGTATTGGCTCTGTTCTAAACTATAACTTACAAAGGGACCTATACCATAGTACTTACCCTTAGGGTAGTAGGCAGTAGTCATCTCGAGAAGATCTTGCGTGCTAGGTTCTCTCTCCTTGGGGGTCTCCTGCTTGGGATCTGCGCAGCCTGAAAACAGCGAAGTGAGAACCACAGTTATTAGGATTAACTCTTTCATCGTTTAGTACTATACTATGTTCTTTTAGTAAGTTTAGAGCCACTGCCATTGATCTATGGTAGTGACTCTACTGCTCTTAATTATTGAAGTGTTACTGAGTTAAAGTCAGAGTGTGTATGGCCGCTAACTATCCACGACTTACCATCTGTGCCAACCTCGCCATAACCTGTTATTAGATCTATAGAACTTCTAGTTATATAATTAAATAGGTTTATATGAATATCGATATCCTCTATAGCGCCATCGTACTGAGTACCGATAGATATAGATCTCAGAGAAGTCATATGCTCAAAACAGTTCCAGTCAGTAAGGTGTACCTTTGGAAGGTCAAGTGAAGTCAGTGCACTACAGTTTGAGAACGAAGCAATACCTATTTGAGTGAGTTTCGGTAGTTCAACCTGCTCTAGCGATGTGCAGCCCTTAAATGTTTCATTATCTAACTCAAGTAGTTCAAGGAGTGAAACTGTGACTAGTGAAGTGCAATTCTCAAATGAAGCAATACCTGTTCTAGTTACTTTAGGTAGATAGACCTGCTCCAGCGATGTGCAGTCCACAAATGCGCTACTGTTAAGATATAGTAGTTCAGGTAGTGAAATTGAGACTAAGGAGGTGCAGTTCTCAAATGAAGCAATACCTGTTTTAGTTAATTTAGGTAGATCTACGAGCTCCAGCGATGTGCAATTTGCAAAATCGTTATTCTCAAGTTCTAATAGCTCAGGAAATGAAATCGATCGAAGATGTTTACAACCATTGAAAGGTGACCATATAAATTCTGTAGCTATAGGTGCAGAGAATGCAACTAATCTACCTTCGTAGTTATCGAAGGCTTCTGAATCGATAGTCTCAACATCCTCCATTATTACCTCAATATCGAGACCCGAGGCGATAATTGCCTCCTTAAGACCTATGTAGTCCTCATTGCTTGGACGTACTTCACTCCTTACCTTCCAGATATTACCAACAGGGTAGTTAGTTGCAGTTATATCTAATAGCTGCATGCTATTTGGATCGTTATCAGGGTCGAATGATCCCCAGTTAGTGACCTCTCCGCTCTCAAGGTTTAGAGTGCCTAGAAGTGCTATTGGCTCTAGAGTGCTATTAAATGTGCTAAAGAAAGATGTAATATCTGAACTTTGGTAGATAGTAGAACCATCGCCTAGGGTAAGGGTAATATCTAGTGTTAGTGGCTCATTGCTTACGCCCATTAGGTGGTAATCTAGGTCGATGTACTCAACCTCAGCTCCAAGGTCACTAGTCGAAGTAGTGCTGCTAAGTGAACCTATAACCTCGCCAGTGCTTAGTGAACGTGCCTGTGAGATACCATTATAGGTAAATGAGATGCCCGTTACGCTACTAACTGCTCTATTGCTATATACAAGTCTTAGCTTTAGTGGTGCACTCGCTCTGCTTGCTGTAAGCGAGATAGCCTCGCCCTCAGTGCCCGAGATATCGATAAGTTGGATACCCCCGTAGAGTGAACCGCCCAAGAGTTTAGAATCTCTTAGAACTAAGTAATCCTGCTCAACCTTAATCTCACTGCTACGATTATATACTGTAACCTCTGCATCGGTGGTTGGTAGTAGTCCACTAATTGTATTATTAGTGGCAGTAAGGTCGTAACTCTCAGCTCCGAGCTGTACGGTGTAGTTCGTTGGTGCCTCTTCGCCAGCGTGAAGGTTATTCCAAGTTACAGTTACTCCACTTGTAAATTGATTTGTTATTGGTTTCTTTATATCGCAACTAAATAGTAGAGTCGCGATTAGTGAAATGGATAAAAATTTTCTCATAATTAGTTGTTTATCTATTAAATGTATATTTCTATTGGTGCTTGTAGTAAATTGCTAAAATAGTCTCCAATTGAGTGTTACACTAGCTTGTGTTACTCCGAAGTAGCTATATGTGTTACTCTCAACCAGTACTCTTGTATCATTGATAACAGAGTACTTATCGGCAGGTAGCGAAGTGCTGCCAACTCCAATGCCTAGGTCAAGAGATAGTGTGTTAGAGAGTGGTAGGCAGTAACCCGCAACGATACCAATTGTGCTATAGAGGTCATTAGATTGGTATCCGAACTCCTGATAAGATGGAACTAGGAAATTCTTGAAGTCGATTTCACCCACTTGATATTGAATACCAGCATATAGGCGCTTACCTTCGGTGAAGTAGTAGCGTAGCTCTGGGCTCACCTGCCACTGTGCATACTTCCCAGAGTAGGCATCCAATGATTGGTTAGCATATGTACCGTGAAGCACAATACTTAGACTTCTATTGAACTTATACTCAACCCCTAGGTCAAAAGCAATTGTGGCTAGACGTACTATATTAGTACGCAGGCTTAGCGAGTTATCTAAGGCCTTTTCCTTAGTAACGGCAAGTGCATCAGCCTCCTCCTCGGCTCTGCGGCGTGCCTCTTCAGCCTCTAGGCGTGCACGCTCCTCCTCTTCGGCTCTAAGTCTTGCAGCCTCCTGCTCCTTAGCTAACCTCTCGGCCTCGGCTCTTTGTAGCTCTGCTAGTCGCTGCTTCTCCGCCTCTGTCTTTGCATCTGCGATACCTTGGTAGTACTGCTCAATTCTATCTGCCTTCTCATCGCCGAGAACCTCACGAACCTTTTGAATCGGAGTAGGTATTGTTACCACTACTACACCGTACAGGTTATCTGCTCCATAAGGCTCGGCAATATACTCGTCAGTTGCGAACATCTCCTCGGTAACTAGACCCTTTGAGATAAGTTCACTCTTGACACGGTTTCGCTGAGTGAATGCAACTTCACGTGCGCTCTGCTCCCCATTACCCGATGTTGCGTAGCTCGCTACACTTATATATAGGTAACCATCTTTAAGTAGAGTAGTGTACTGCTGAATCTTGCTCTCCATCTCACGGAGTGTAACATCATTCCCCTCATAAGGTGTATAGAACATATCATTACCCTTAGCGAATTTGAAGATGTAATGCTCTTGTTGTTCTTGCGAATATCCATTAAGTGCCATCAAGGCAAAGGATAGAATTAGTAGAATTTTTTTCATAGTTATATTTGTAGAAGTTTGTTTTAATCTCTTTTTCTCGAGTGTAAAAGTATATTAAAGTTTGCAAGGGATAAAGATATGGAGTATGAACTTTGTGACAGATTTTAGGAACTTTGTGACAGATTTTTGTATGCTTTGAAAATGAGGTATTTGTATAGTCTTTGAGGGCTGTTGATTGTGGTGGAAAAGGTGTGGATTTTTAGTTATTTTTATGGTAAAATTGTGCAGTTCTAGGGACGGTCAGCCAAAAATGTAACTTTTTTTATTGATAAAAACTATTACCTTTGCCGCCGTTTCCCTATTTATAAACTAAACAAACAAGAAAAATGAAGAAACTTTTAGCAGAAGCAATCGGTACTATGGTACTAGTACTTATGGGTTGCGGTTCAGCAGTATTTTTTGGGTGCGAGGCAGGTAGCGCGCAGGTACTAGCAGTAGCATTTGCATTCGGTCTCTCGGTAGTGGCTATGGCATATACAATCGGTGGAATCTCAGGTTGCCATATCAACCCAGCAATTACACTTGGTGCGTGGATATCGAAGCGTATCTCAGGTCGTGATGCGATTGGATATATGGTAGCTCAGTTTATCGGTGCACTTGTAGGTTCAGCAGTTATCTACGCTCTAACCTCAACTGGCGAGTATGGCCCATCTACTGCAACTGGTGCAAATGGTTATGGTGAGGGCGAGATGGTTCAAGCCCTTATTGCCGAGATCGTATTTACATTCGTATTCGTACTAGTAGTGCTTGGCTCTACTGACTCTAAGAGGGGTGCAGGTAACTTTGCAGGCCTAGCAATCGGTCTATCACTTGTCCTTGTCCACATCGTATGTATTCCACTAACAGGTACATCGGTTAACCCAGCGCGTAGCTTTGGCCCTGCTATCTTCCAAGGTGGTGAAGCCCTTAGCCAGCTATGGCTATTTATCGTAGCTCCAATGGCAGGTGCTGTCCTTGCGGCAGGTGTGTGGAAGGTACTTAGCTGTGAGAAGTGTAAGTAATCCCCCAGCGATAAGAGATTAATAAAAGAGAGTGCCGATCCCTTACTAAAGGATCGGCACTCTCTTTCTCTATTATAGTTCTCTATCTCTTAAAGAACTTTCTGTATATCTTCCCGATTGCCCCCGAGGTAATTCGCCTCTTTAAGAGCTCTCGGCGTGTATCTCTATACTTTCTCTTAACCATCGAAGTATATCTATTCAAATCACTGCAAGTCATATTGTCGATCCTATGAAGTGTATCTAAAATAGTGGCTTGGTAGGACTTAAACCTCTTGGTGTGTTCCTTAATTGTGGAGTATTGCCCTCTGGAGTGCGACATAGTGCGAGCAGTTATGGAGTATAGCACCTCGGGAATTGTGATACAACCATAGCTATATAGCACAGGTAGCATCAACTGCCAGTTCTGCCCTGCATCCTTTTGAGTATAGATGCGCCGAACCAATAGTCATCCTTATCTAGCAGGCAATCCTCGAAGAGCTCGGTGCTATATGCTCTCTTTTCGCCAACTTGCCCAACTACCATTAGGCTCTCCTCGTCTATGAGCTGCGAAAGGCAACGTGTCATTGCAATAGAGCTATCGCTCTGTCTTAGCGAGTCTACGAGTCTCGATAGGCTCTCCTCGCTTATGTAGAAGTCATCGCTATCTGGCCATACGAAGTACTCTCCATTAATTAACTTTAGGGCACGGTTAATTGCCACCGATTGCCCCCCATTATCTTGGTAGATATAGGTTAGGGAGTAGCCCCTTGCCTCGAACCTCTCGATATAGGACTTTAGTACCTCGGCTGTATCGTCTGTGGAGCCATCATCGACTACGAACATCTCCACACTTGGATAGTCCTGCAGAAGTATTGAGTCCATAAGTCTATGGACAAAGCCCCCGCTATTATAGCACGGAGTGATAATGCTAATTAGATTCTTTATCATCTCTGTTATTACTCTATATTCTTTATAACGCGTGCATACTTCTTCTTAATCTTATAGGTGTGAATAATCCTATCTATTAGGGTTATATTTGGGATACCTTGAAGAGTTGCTAGTATAGTATCTCTAAATGATTTGTAGGTAGTTATCTGTTGCTCTATGCCGGTTAATTGCCCACGAGAGTGTGATTCCGCACGTTCGGTTATTGTGTGTAGAGCCTCATTAATGGTTACACACTTATACTTATATAGGATGGGCAGGAGAAGTTGCCAGTTCTGTCCCGTCTTCTTGTGGGTATATATCTCAAGGGTTGGGATCTGTCTTCTTAGTGCCTCGGACTTTACCATATAGTTACCTGCGCCGAACCAGAATCCATTTCGGAAGCGTAGGCAATCGACAAATAGATCTACTGGGTGCTTCTTGACAGTACCAAACTGCCCACATCTCTCTAGTGTCTTATCATCTACTACCTCAGATAGGCACCTTACAACACCGAATTTACTGCCGCTATCCCTTAGTGTGATGGCTAAGCGTGAAAGCGCAGAGGGTGAGTTATAGAAGTCATCGCTATCTGGCCATACGAAATACTCGCCACTAATTAACTTTAGGGCACGGTTAATTGCCACCGATTGCCCCCCATTATCTTGGTAGATATAGGTTAGGGAGTAGCCCCTTGCCTCGAACCTCTCGATATAGGACTTTAGTACCTCGGCTGTATCGTCTGTGGAGCCATCATCGACTACGAACATCTCCACACTTGGATAGTCCTGCAGAAGTATTGAGTCCATAAGTCTATGGACAAAGCCCCCGCTATTGTAGCAGGGAGTGATAATGCTAATTAGATCTCTTACCATATATTTTATTGCGAATTATTCTGATTATTGCCGCTCTTTCCTCTCTGCCGAAGAGTATAAATAGAGATAGCGTAACTATTGAAAGCGTCGATATTGTGCCACTTAGTAGGAACTTTGTAAGGTCGCTCTGTGTTATCTGTAGACTTAGGTAGACCAATGCTGTACTCACTGTACCAACGACTCCACAGGGTAGTAGTAGACGGAATAGGTAGTGAGTGAACCTAAATGTCGGCAGGTGGAGTTGCAGGGTATAGACATTTGAGAGCATACCCAGTACAACTGCTCCTATGTTGAAGATATATGCCGTTGTAGGGCTACCTCCAAGCTTGAATGATAGGTATGATATTGGGATTACCAGCAGGTATAGCGATCCATTGATAATACTTGGTCGCATTATCTTGCCAGTGGCGTGGATAGCCGTTACCACCACAAACGAGAGTGATGCAAATAGGTTAAATAGTAGAGTAAGTTGACAGAATATTGCCGTAAATTCGGGATAATCCTTTAGCCACAGCGAGAGGATATACTCTATATTCGCAATTAGTGGCAGGGTAATCAGTAGCAGTAGTATGAAGCTAAACTTCGAGGCATCTATCACTAACTTTATGGTCTGATGGTAGTGTCCTGCGGCGAAGCTCTTGATGATCTGTGGCTTCGAGGCAACTACAATATTGCTAGCAAATGACATCACAGCACTCTGAACCTGTGTGGCGATACCACTAGCAGCGTTAAGCACTGCTCCGAAGAATATATTAAGTAGCATATTTACCCCTTGGGTTCGTGCCACTACACTCAAATTACCATAGAGATCCCACCCCGAGAAGCTAAGCATAGGGCGAATCTCGGCTAGATTCCACTCAAAGCGGTAGCGGCAGAATGGCAGCCTCTTGGTACAATATATATAGTAGACGAAGAAGACCACTATAGATATCCCCATTATCATTGCTCCGAATGCCACGAGGTTATCCGAGAATGAGTAGTTTACAAGGAGTAGAACCACTACCAGCCTAAGGGCGGTGTTGAGTATATCGATATAGGCAAATGTGCTAATTCTCTCCTTAGCAATTATCGAGGCTGTATAGGGAGTCTGTATAATTGTAAAGGCTGTGCCTACGATTGAGAATTGGAATATTAGGTGAGCTGCCATCACCCTATCTGCTGGGATATTTAGCTCACTATTTAAGAACCAAAGCCCAATACTCTCGGCAAGTACAACTACTATTGCAGCAATTATAAAGTGGAGGGTAAGTGTGTTGGAGAAGACCCGCTGTACGTCCTGCTTTGCGCCTAGGGCAAATGTGATAAATCGAGCTGTCGCCCCTGACATAGATGTTGTAATGAATGAGAAGAGCGCAACGGCACTACCCACTACATTATATATACCGAAATCCTCAACTCCCAGTGCACTTAGTATTAGCCTACTTGTGTAGAGCGATATACCCATACTCACAAGCATCCGAATATATAGCAATAGTGTATTCTTTGCTATGAGTTTACTATTCTGATTGGACTCTGTCATATGGCAAAGTTACACCTTTTATCACATTTTTTGCGAAAAATCGGAGATAAAATCGCCCTATTTTTCGATAAAAAGTGGGGGTTAGTCTATTTCATTTTCTCTCTATATTGTTATAGAATACCTTTGCTACTGTTAAAATAAACTAAAACAATAGCACAATGAAGATTAACTTAAAGATTTTACCACTAGCCGCCGCAGCTCTTCTGAGCTTTGAGACAAGGGCGCAGAGTGTAGAGAAAGAGGTTATACCTATGACACTTGAAGAGTGCCTAGAGTTCGCAAAGAGTAATAGCATCACCCTGCAGCAGTCGATTATTGGTATCGACAATAGGATAGCCGATGAGATTAGTGCCGAAGGGGCATTCCTTCCAAATCTATCTGCTTCGGTATCACAGAACCTATCGGCAAATCCACTAAGTCAGAGCAGTGCGACTACTAACTACAACGGAAGTTACGGTATAGATCTATCACTTAACCTCTATAACGGGGGTAGAAATCTAGCGACACTAGAGCAGAGTAGAGTTCAGAGTGATATTGCAACCCTTTCGATGGAGGAGATGGAGAACTCTATCGAGGTCTCTGTAACTGAGGTATTCGTGGAGATACTTTATGCTATCGAGCAGATAGAGGTTACAAAGAAGAGTCTCGAACTTAGTCAAACTAGTTACCAAAGGGGCGTTACCCTATATGAGGTTGGTAGTATTAACCAAGCCGACCTAGCGCAACTTGAAAGTGCTGTTGCAACAGATAACTATAATATCGTAGCCGCTGAATCAACCCTTAGTAATCTATATGTACAGCTAAAGCACCTGCTAGAGATCTCGCAAGATGTAGAGCTAGTAGCTATTGCCCCTGAGCTATACACAGAGAGCCTACTTGCAGAAATTCCAACAGTAGACGAGGTATATAACATAGCGCTAGATCAGCGACCAGAGATTCAGTCCTCTACCCTAGAGGTGGAGTCGGCAGAGCTAGGCGAGACTATCGCAAAGTCAGCATACCTTCCATCACTAGCCCTTACTGCTGGTGTGGGTGTCAATCACAATAGCGTTACAAACTTTACATTCAGTGACCAACTTCGTGATAACTTCAACACCTCGGTAGGTCTTAGACTATCAGTGCCTATTCTCAATAACAATAATACGAAGAGTGCAGTAATGAAGTCTGAAAATACAACACGCCTTGCCGAACTATCGCTAACCGAGACTCAAAAGGATCTATATCAACGAATTGAGACCCTGCATAATAACGCTACAAATGCCCAAGCGCAATTTACTGTAGCCGAAGCGAAACAGAAGGCTGTGGAGAAGAGTCTTGAACTTACAACCAAGCAGTATGACCTAGGTATGAAGAATATCATAGAGCTACTAACCGAGCAAGATAACTTCCGCACCTCGGCTCAAGAGTACCTTGAGGGTAAGTATAGATTAGTACTAAACAGAGCTCTATTAGAGTATTACCAAACAGATATTATTAAATTATAAGATATTAAAACAGAGAAAGAGATGAAACGTAAATCAATAATTACAGCACTAGTAGTGCTAGGGGCAGGAGTCGGCACAGCACTTTACTTCTTCGGAGGTGATAGCGAAACTGGAGCCGTAGAGTTCAACACTGCAGTTGTAGAGTCAAAGCGCATCACAAGTAGCGTGACAGCAACAGGAACGGTAGAGCCGGTTATTCAAGTAGAGGTGGGTACACAGGTGTCTGGTATCCTTACTAATCTATATGTTGACTACAATAGCGAGGTGAAGGAGGGACAAGTAATTGCCGAGCTTGATAAGAGTACCCTTGTGCTTGACCTCGGTAATAAGCAGAGTGCACTCCAGATCGCAAAGAGTAAGTACGACTATGAATCGTCTAACTTTGCACGTATCGAGCAACTACACAAGCAGAGCCTAATTGCAGATAGCGAGTATGAGACAGCACTATATAACTATCAGAGCGCAAAGAATAGCTATGATAGTGCAAAGAATGATCTGAGACGTTCAGAGACTAACCTAGGCTATGCTACTATTACATCGCCAATCGATGGAGTAGTACTCTCAAAGAGCGTAGAGGAGGGGCAGACTGTAGCTTCGAGCTTTAATACTCCAACACTCTTTACAATTGCAGCTAACCTCGAAGATATGCAGGTTATCGCCGATGTCGATGAGGCAGATATAGGAAATGTGGTAGAGGGTCAAAGTGTTGAGTTTACAGTAGATGCATTCCCAGATGATATATTCTCGGGGGTTGTCAGCCAAGTACGTCAGCAGGGTATTACAGAGAGTAATGTAGTTACCTATGAGGTAGTAATATCGGCACATAACCCAGATTTAAAACTAAAACCGGGGCTTACCGCTACAGTTGAGATCTTTACACTAGATCAGAGAGTTGAAGCGGCAATTCCAACCGCAGCGTTTGAATTTAAGTTGCCTCGCCCAGAGGGAACATCTCG
>CAYJFH010000018.1:23963-28397 GCA_964369485.1 uncultured Rikenellaceae bacterium
CCTGAGGGTATGAAGATGGTGATGGTAAAGAGTGGCCAGAGTGTAGAACCTCGCAGAGTGGAGGTAGGTATTACCAACGGTATCTTTACCGAGGTAAGCGGACTAGCGGTTGGCGATACAGTTATTACAGGAATTAAGAGCACTGCAGGGGCTTCAGCAGCAGGTGAGATGGAGACAAATCCATTTATGCCAACTCGTCCTGGCGGAGGAAGGAGATAGATATTATGGGTGAAAAGGTAATTGAACTTAAGGGAGTCAAGAGATTCTTTCAAGTAGGCGATGAGCTCGTAAAGGCAGTACGAGGGATCTCATTTAGCATTGAACAGGGTGAATTTGTAACTATAATGGGTACTTCGGGTTGTGGTAAGAGTACACTACTCAATGTCTTAGGGTGTCTGGATATGCCCACCGAAGGTGAGTACTACCTAGATGGCGTGGCAGTCTCGGGAATGAGTAGAAATCAGAGAGCAACCCTGCGTAACCGCAAGATTGGTTTTGTATTTCAGAACTATAACTTGCTGGCAAAGACTACAGCTAGAGCAAATGTCGAGCTGCCGCTAATGTACACTAAGGGTGTTAGCGCTAAGGAGAGGGAGCGTAGAGCCGTTGAGGCGCTTACAGCAGTGGGTCTAGGTGATAGGCTCAACCATAAGAGCAATCAGATGAGTGGGGGGCAGATGCAGCGTGTGGCTATTGCCAGAGCGCTGGTTAATAACCCTGCGGTGATTCTTGCCGACGAGGCAACGGGTAACCTAGATACTCGTACTTCATTTGAGATACTTGTATTACTTCAACGCCTCCACAGTGAGGGGAGCACCATCATATTTGTGACGCACAACCCTGAGATGGCGCAGTACTCAAGTCGCAATATCGTCCTGAGCGATGGTAAGGTGAAGAGCGATACTCAAAATAGTAAGATTAGTAGTGCAGCCGAAGCACTCGCAGCACTACCAATAGTAGAGGATTAAAGAACAATGAACATAAAGAACCTAATAGCCATATCGCTACGTGCGCTAGGCAACAATAAGATGCGAGCACTCCTTACGATGCTCGGTATTATCATCGGTGTGGCATCTGTTATCACGATGCTTGCAATTGGTCAGGGATCACAGGCTAGTATCAATGCTTCGATTGCTGAGATGGGCTCCAATATGATTATGGTGCAGCCCGGGCAAGATAGCCGTGGAGGGGTTACCCGTGATGCCTCGGCTATGGAGACCCTTACACTGGAGGACTATGAGTCGTTAAAACTTCTCACCGACGACCTTACAGCTGTGAGTCCAGTGGTGTCATCATCAGGACAGTATATCTATGGAGCGAATAACTACCCTTCAACAATCACAGGGGTAGCACCAGACTATCTGGACATACGACAGCTAAAGTTGGAGAGTGGAGCGATGTTTACCGAACAGGATATTAAGAGTTCGGCTAAGGTGTGTGTTATTGGTAAGACCATTGCAGAGAATCTCTTTACCGAAGGTGAAGACCCTGTGGGTAAGATTGTTCGATTTAAGAAGATTCCATTTAGAGTAGTAGGCGTGCTAGAGGAGAAGGGTTATAACACGATGGGTATGGACCAAGATGCAATTGTTATTGCTCCATATACATCGATTATGAAGAGAGTTCTAGCTGTTACGCACCTCTCTCAGATCTATACTAGTGCCATTAGTGAGGCGCATACAGATCAAGCTATCGAGGCTATAACGGCACAGCTAAGAGATAATCACGACCTAGAGGCAGGTGAGGATGACGACTTCTCTATTCGCTCGCAGCAGGAGTTAGCCTCTATGATGAACACCACTAGTAGCCTTATGACAACACTGCTTGCCTGCGTGGCGGGTATCTCGCTGATAGTTGGTGGTATCGGTATTATGAATATTATGTATGTATCGGTAACAGAGCGAACTAAGGAGATTGGACTTAGAATGTCAGTCGGCGGACGTGGTATAGATATCCTATCTCAGTTCCTTATCGAGGCAGTTATTATTAGTATCTCGGGAGGTATTATCGGGGTGATAATCGGATGTAGTGCAGCCTTTGCGGTGAAGAACCTTGCGGGGTGGCCAATCGTGATTGAGAGCTGGACAATAGCGCTATCATTTGCGGTGTGTAGCTTTACTGGTGTATTCTTCGGATGGTACCCTGCAAAAAAAGCGGCGGCACTCAACCCGATCGATGCAATTAGATACGAGTAATTTACTATCTTTGTATTATGGGCTTTTTAAAAGGAAAGAATAGAGTAGTTGCACTCCAGCTAGTAGGCTGGGGTGTGATACTCATTACAACTCTAGTGTGGTCACTGAGTACTGATATGCGCGCATATGATAGATATGGGCTAATTATATTCTTCGTATCGGTGCTACCACTACTTGTAGTATATCTAGTTAACTACTACTACATAATCCCGACATTCCTATTTAATAATAGGCGGGGTGGATTTATGTATGCAAATAGTATAATGATTATACTTTTGCTACTATTCTCATATATCTTCCACTCGGAGGTGATACTTGAATATATCCCAGAAGAACATAAGGCTCGAAAGGGTAATGCTAACTTAATATTTCTTGTAAGGGACTTTATTAGCTATATACTAATGATTGGACTTGTGACCGCTGTAAGGCTTGTCAGCAGACTACAGAAGAGCGAGGAGGCGCTACGTGAGGCAGAAAGTGCTAGGGTGCGTGCTGAGCTCGATAATCTAAAGAGTCAGATCAATCCGCACTTCCTGCTAAATACCCTTAATAATATCTACTCGCTAACGGCTATAGATACCGAACGTGCACAGAAGACCATCAAGGAACTTAGTAGACTTCTACAGTATGTCCTATATGATAACCACAGCGATAGGGTAGCGATTACCTCGGAGGTCAACTTCCTAAAGGACTATATCGAACTGATGCGAATAAGGCTTAATTCAAAGGTGCGTGTAGAGGTAAAGTTTGATGTTGCTGATGGTAGCTCAACACAAATTGCTCCACTTATATTTATCTCGCTTATCGAGAATGCCTTTAAGCACGGTGTTTCGGCAGAGAGTGATAGCTTTATTAGAATTGTATTCACCGATAGAGTAGAGAGTGGTGAGGTAGTGCTATCTATTATCAATAGCAACAATGCGAAGAGCGCTGAGGATAAGAGTGGCCACGGGGTAGGGC
This sequence comes from uncultured Rikenellaceae bacterium, assembly GCA_964369485.1. Classification (GTDB taxonomy): domain Bacteria; phylum Bacteroidota; class Bacteroidia; order Bacteroidales; family Rikenellaceae; genus Mucinivorans. Next base: position 27,119 of record CAYJFH010000018.1, read on the forward strand.
TCGAACAGGTGCGCCGTAGACTTGAGATTCAATACCCGAATGCCCACCAGTGGGATGTGATAAGTAATAGAGAGATTTATAGTAGTACACTTAAACTAAAGGTATAAGAGATGAAACTAAAGTGTATAATAGTAGACGATGAGCCACTAGCAGCGATGCTACTAGAGGGCTATGCCGCCAAGACTCCATTTTTGGACCATATTGCGACGTATTCCAGCGCCATTGAGGCAGTACATAGTGATAGGCTAGGCGAAGCAGATCTGATATTTCTCGATATACAGATGCCTACGCTGAGTGGATTGGAGTTTAGTCGTATGCTTCCCGAGAGCTGTAAAGTTATATTTACCACCGCATTTAATGAGTATGCACTAGATGGCTTTAAGGTTAATGCACTAGACTACCTTGTCAAGCCGATTCCATATAGCGACTTCCTTGCCTCAAGCCAGCGGGCTCTGGAGTGGTATGAGCTAAAGAGGCGTGCCGAGCAGAGCGAAGAGGGTGGAGGTGAATCACTTGACCATATATATGTGAAGTCAGACTATAAACTACTTCGTATTGACCTGAAGCGACTACTATACGTTGAGGGACTAAAGGACTACGTGAAGTTTGTGGTAGAAGATGAACCAAAGCCAATACTTTCGCTTATGAATATGAAGCGTGCCGAGGAGATACTCCGTAGTGATGACTTCCTGAGGGTGCACCGCTCATTTATCGTTCGTAAGGATAAGATTTCGGTGGTTGAGCGTGGCAGAATTCTATTTGATGATCAAGTTGTGCCAGTGGGAGATACCTATAAAACCGAATTCCAAGACTTTCTAAAGGCAAAGAGCTAAGAGAAGAGATACTAGTTCTGTAAAATTTTCGTTATCTTTGTGGCATCAAAAATTAAATAGAGAGACGTATGATTCCACAAGACCCAATGGTGCTTTTTAGCTTTATCAATATGAAGCTCAGAGACCAATACAGCTCACTGAGTGAACTGTGCGAGGATATGAACCTAGATAGAGCCGAACTTGAGAGCAAACTCGAGGGTGCAGGCTTTGAGTATAGCGAAGAGAATAACAAATTTTGGTAACTAATAAATCGATAGAGAGATGGCAGATTTTCACGCACACGAAGTGCTAAGGATGATGGAAGGTAGGAGCTTTAGCGTAGAGTCGCTAAGCGAGGCAATTGCAGAGAAGTTTGGCGTTGATGCAACGTTCCATACCTGCTCGGCAGAGGGGCTTAATATAGCTCAAATTATTACATTCCTAGAGGGTAAGGGTAAGTTTAAACC
>CAYJFH010000019.1:0-28340 GCA_964369485.1 uncultured Rikenellaceae bacterium
TTGAGGGGTGGTTTGCCAAGTATGGCGAACTACCCCTCACTGTTTTATCCAGTATAGAGAAAAGATAACAAAATTGAGATGTTTTTGTAGTGATTTCAATAACTTTTTTAGTTTACTTTGTCTCTAACTAATGGTAGAGACAAGAAGTGCTATGAATGAAGAGTCAAATAGATTGAGCAAAATATACGCAAGGATCAAAGAACTTAAGGCGGGAGGTGTAAAGATGAAGGAGATGGCAGAGGCTGTGGAGCTTGCCCCTAGTGTCTTTTCGGCTATGAGTTCAACGGTGCTACCGCTCTACCAAAGCGCCATAGAACAGGGGCGAGATCACCAAGAGGCAATTGACTCAGCAATTGCGCAGGTCAACAATGTCTCGAAGAGGCGACTCCTTGGTAACCTCGATAAGATATACTCTGCACTTATGAAGTTTAAGTGTGGAGATATGTTAGGGGATAGGGGAGATACCCTTGTTGAGACTATATCGCTACGACTGCCCAAAGGTAAAGAATTGGGTAGTGCCATTGAGGGACTATATATATGTTATAGACAATCTGAAGACCTTAGAAGAGAGCTAGTGGCCGAACCATACCTCCTAAGGCGAGAGGAAGGTACGCTAGAGTTCTATATAAAGAGGGTAGATGGTAGAGTGGTGCAAGGTATTGCCCTGCATATGGGTGAGGGTAATATATCTCTTATGAGTAAGGGCGATGGGGTGGATAGCTCCAAACTAGAGGTAACGATGGTTCGACTTAGCGCAGAGGGATACTACTCACTTATTCGAGGAATAACTTTAGGGTATGACTCTTCGGATAATCCACTATCTCGCAGAGTTGTGCTGGTTAGGCTCTCAGATAGTAGAGAGATGGAGTGCTTGGAGGAACTAGAGGCTAAGGTAGTGGCACGTGATGATAATCAACTACTGTATGACTATCTATGTAGTGGTGATGATGCCATAAGGCTCTATAGCCTACCGAACCACACCGTAAATTTTGAAGATCTATCGAAAGAGAAGGAGATTATATCGATACTAAGTCGATAGGTATAATTAAAAATGTAGGCTGTTCTCTAAAATAGAGAACAGCCTACATTTTTAATTATAAAAAGTACTATAGTTTAACTCTTAGTCCTACGCCGATTAGCTCTTGGAACTGAAGGCGTGGGCCAGTGCCGTTCTTGTCGGTAATCATAACGTCGTGGTCGTAGATAATAGATGCACCTACATTTGCACTTAGCCACTCATTGATCGTTAGATTAATCTTTAGATCCCAGTTTACGTCGACATTTGCAGGCTCGTGCATATAGTCCGAGAATAGAGATAGACGAGAGAATAGCTCAACGTTCTTCATAATCTCGTGCTTGCCCTCTAGCTTTAGGTTTGCACCAAGCTCAGTCTTATACTGCTGTCCCGGAGCTACACCATATTGACCTGCATCGGCTAGTACTTGATCTAGAACGAAGATGCCACGGTAGGTAGCAGGGTTAAAGGTCGCTGTGAACCAGCTCTTAGGGGTCCACGTAAGACCGATACCAGCAGTAAGGTAACCCGGAGCCATAAATGTAGAGATTAGCGGGCGCTCTGCTAGCTTATAGTCGTAACCTGCTGTGAATTGAGTATTGAAGCTCAGCGATCCACTGAAGTATAGGTTCTTACCAATCTCATAACCGTAGGTAGACGAAAGGTAGATCTTATCGCTGCTCTTCTTATAGCCATCGCTCTCGGTGTTGGTAAATCCATACTCAAGCTCCAGACGAGTATTCCAAAGGTGTTTGTCGGCTTTGTAGTCAGCTGCATAGTCGAAGTTAACGTTAACACCAAATGTGTTTTCACCACCAGCTGCCCAGTTAACCTGCGAGAGTTGGTTGGCTGTGACTCCGAAGTTACCACCGTGAATCCAAGTTGAGTCTGAATTGTAGTGTTGAGCGAGTGCTTGGCTTGGGAGTAGAATAGTAGCGATAACAGCTAAGATAGATTTGTAGATAGTTTTCATTTTCTTGATTTAATTATATATGGGGTTGATAATCAATGGTATATTCTTCTTTTGCGGTGCAAATATACAATTTTTTTATTTATAATTCTCCCATCTTTATCTTAAATTGTGCGCTCATAGCTTTTAATTATAAAAATAATTGCTTATATTTGTTCATAATGGGGATGTAATTTCTGTTGGGCAAATCACCCTTGATTTGGCTCGACCTAAAGGCGAGTAGGAAATATTAATCAATGGTCAATGGGGTAGGTATTGATACTACTATTTGGCTATAAAAAATTAAGTAATATGAAAAAAACTCTACTTCTATCAACTCTACTGCTACTTCTGTCGGTGGGGTACTCGTGCCAAGATGCAAAATCGGAGCCCTTAGGGCCAAATGAACCTGAGGTGCCAGCAGTTCAGAGTATGAGTGCCGAGGAGGCAGCAACTCTATCTCAGGATCTCTATGTACTACTAAGTGATGACTATGTTGCCACTAATTTAGAGCAGAACTGGAAGTTCGGAAGGCTTAAGAGCGGTGACTATACGATGAAGTTCTGGCAGAAGATCTACGGTGATAAGCCTGCGGCGGGCTACCCTATGTATATATCTATGCACGGTGGGGGTGGTACTACCTCGGCCGTGAATGACGGGCAGTGGGATAATCAAAAGATACTATATGGTAATGTGAATGGGCTATATTGGGTTCCGCGTGCCCCGACCGATACTTGGAATATGTGGCACCAAGGGTATATGGATGACTTCCTGCTCCAAGCCGTTACATATGCAGTTAGAAAGTTAGAGGTTGACCCTAACCGTATCTACCTAATGGGGTACTCGGCAGGAGGCGATGGTACATATAACCTTGCGCCAAGGCTAGCCGATAGATTCGCGGCGGCGGCGATGATGGCAGGCCACCCGGGCGATGCTAGGGCGGAGAACCTAAGAAACCTCCCATTTGCAATCTATATGGGTGGACTTGATGCAGCCTATGATCGCAATACTCTAGCTGCAGAGTGGGGCGAGAAGTTAGCGGCTCTCCAAGCAGCTGACCCCGAAGGCTATGTCCATAGAGTAAGGATCTATCCTGACAAACCACACTGGATGGATGGCGAGGATAAGGAGTCGATCGACTGGATGGCAGGATTTGTTAGAGGTGCAGCGCCAAACCGCATTGTGTGGATTCAAGACGATGTGCTGGCAACTAGGAAGTATAACCTAGAGGTCAAAGAACCTAGTAATGGCGATGTGCTCACTATTAATATAGTGGATAATGTAGTGACCATTGAGGAATCGACCTATGGAGCAGCGACTATATGGCTCAATGATAATATCGTTGACCTAGATAGGGAGGTTACTGTGCGCTACGACCAAGAGATCCTATATAAGGGGTATCCGCAGCGCTCGAGCGAAAATATAAAGTATAGCATCGAGGGACGTTATGACCCAGCGTATATCTTTAGCGCAAAGATCGATGTGACTATCCCGCAGAAGTAATATAGGGAAGTAAGACAAGCTAAGAGGGGCAATCAACGGTAGTTGGTTGCCCCTCTTAGCTTTTTTATGGGCTAAAAATATGTTACAAAGTCTAATTTTAGACTAAAGCTAAGAGATCTTTTCGGTAGTAATTAATTAATATTCATTTAACGATCACTTAACATTTTTGCGGAAGAGGCGTGATCCCCTCTCTGGATAGGGTCGGAGTGTTACGCAACGATAATAAAAAAATTTCTTAAGTGTAACAAAATTTCCCACAGAGCCACATTTATGATTATTGCATTAATGTTAATAAATTTTTAGAGATATGAAATTCATTTTTTATAGACTCATTATCTAAGATATTTGCAGCCGAAAACTCAGAAAGAGTGTAGATGAATAATTAAATTGAGAATATGAAGAGAATTTTACTATTAGTATCGATGTTGCTACTTGCAGGGCAAGCTAAAGCACAACTAATCCAATCACACAATGACTACGATCGTACTGTGCCACTCTATGAGGCATACGCCGCAGGTGCTGATATCTTTGAGATAGACCTGTATCTAAGTGGGGAAGATATTAAGGTGTGTCACGATAGAGAAGATGTAGCGAGTGCACCAAGAGTTCAAGATGTCTACCTAGAACCACTACGAGCGCTAATGGGAGCAGGCAAGCCGATAGATATTACTCTGATGATCGATATTAAGGATACAGAGCAGACGCTAGAAGAGCTACTAGAGCTAATTGAAGAGAGCTACGGTGATCTAGTAAGCGAAGGAGGAGTGAAACTCCTAGTATGCGGAGATCTTCCCGAGGACTATAGAGACTATCCTAACTACGTTAAGTTTGATGTTCGTTCTGCTGAGCATCTCTCTGAAGAGGAGTTAGAGAGGGTCGGACTAATTAGCTATAGCTTTAGAGACTTTACTAAGTGGAATGGTAAGGGGGCGATGTCAAGAGAGGAGCAGAGAGAGGTGCAACGAACGATAGATGCGGCGCACGCTATGGGTATACCTATTAGATTCTGGGCAGCTCCCGATAATGTAAATACGTGGGTTACACTTACTAATATGGGTGTAGATGTTATCAATACCGATGATGTTGCGGCTTGTGCTGACTTCTTTAGGGACTATAGCACTAAGAAGAGCTATACACTAGAGTCTGCACGTGAGGTCTATACCCCTACTATGAAGCCTATGGGTGGTCGTAGGGTTAAGAATGTGATACTACTTATAGGTGATGGTATGTCGCTAACTCAAATCACAGCGGCAGAAACTGCCAATAGAGGAGAGCTATCTATATTAAATATGCCAAATGCGTCATTTATTAAGACCTCATCACTGAACTGCTACAATACGGACTCAGCAGGGGCAGGTACTGCACTTGCATCGGGTAGTAAGACCGATAACCGTAGAATCGGAATGAGCTATGACTCACTGAAGCTGCAGAGTATTAGCGAGGCTCTATCGGCAGAGGGTATGCGAGTAGGAGTTGTAACGACAGATGGCCTAGTGGGTGCAACCCCATCGGCATTCTATGGCCACGCAGTGGAGAGGGATAATGCTGAGGAGATCGCAACGGGTGCACACTCAGGGGCGGTATGGCTGCTTGCTGGTGGCGATAGAGGCCCATTTGAGAGCCGACTTGATGGTCGCAATATCCTAGAGGAGGCCGAAGCAAAGGGCTTTAGCGTGGTTGATAGCTATAGAGATATAGATGGTCAAAGACCAACTCTATGTTTTGATCGTGAGCTCGTAGAGTACGCAAGTGAAGATAATATGGACTTTCTAGCCGAGGCTACGGCAAGTGCAATAGCTGCACTAGAGAATAAGGATGGATTCTTCCTGATGGTTGAGGCGTCGAAGATTGATAATGCAGGGCACGCAAATAATGTGAGAACATCGGTGCTAGAGACACTTCTATTTGATGCAGCGGTTGCCGAAGCCCTAAGATATGCCGACTCAAATGGCGAGACACTAGTTATCGTTACTGGTGACCACGAGACAGGGGGTATGGTGCTACTCTCAGGGAGTAGAGAGAGTGGATCTATTACTGTTGAGTATACAACAAATGACCATACGGGAGTACTGCTACCACTATTTAGCTACGGGCCAAAGGCACAGCAGATCTTCCAAGGTGTATATGAGAATAGCGACCTAAAGGGGCTAATTCTAAAGGCACTTTCAAAGTAGAGTAAAGAAATCTTAAATAAAACTAACAAAAAAGAAAAAAATGTTAAAAAAATTACTTTTGATTGTGGCGCTAGTGCTATGTACATCGAGTTCGATGGTTGCACTTGCCCAGAGTGGAAACTCTTCAATAAGTGGAGAGGTTGTCGATGGACAGAATGTACCAGTTATTGGTGCGTTGGTGCTAGTGAAGAACAGTGAGGTAGGAGTAGAGAAGAGCACTCTCACGGATGTTAATGGTCTCTATGAGGTTAAATCCCTACCAGCCTCTTCTAGCTATAGTATTGAGATATCTTACTTCGGTTATGACCCTGTAAAGGGTGAGGGTGTTGATCTATCCTCAGGTCAAGATACAGTATATAATGGTGTGCTTCGTGAATCGGTACTAGAGATTGATAATGTAGTAGTTCTAGGTTATGGTGCTCAGGCACGTAAGCAGGACCTTTCGGCATCGGTTGGTGTGGTTGAGAATGTAGATGCACTTGCCGAACGTCCAGTATCATCGGCAAGTAGTATGCTTCAGGGGCAGATTGCAGGTGTAACTGTAACTCAACAGGGTGGTGACCCAACTAAATCTCCATCGGTGATTATCCGTGGTCAAGGTTCGCAGAATGGCGACCAAGTGCTATGGGTAGTCGATGGTGTTCCGGGTGCGCCAATCACATCGGTAAATGAGATCGAGTCGATGGTAGTACTAAAGGATGCGGCTTCGGCAGCTATCTACGGTGCACAGTCGGGTGCAGGTGGTGTAATCCTTGTGACCACTAAAAAGGCAAGAGTTGGTGAGCCGTCAATTAGCTATGACCTAACTCTAGGACTTAGAGAGGCGACAAACCTTCCTCAATCACTAACTGCCGAGGATCAGATACTTATGCGTCAAATCTCGCACGAAAATGCAGGTATGACACTTAGTTCAGGTTGGGATCCAACAGCTAACCCATATGTTGGTGTAACTCGCACAGATTGGGTAGATGAGATCTTCCGCACAGCGCTATATCAAAGGCATAATATTGCACTTAATGTCGGAACAGATAAGTTTAAGAATCGTATTACTTACTCGATTAATGACGACCAAGGTACACTAATTAATACCTATAATAAGTCAAACGCTATTCGTTATAATGGCTCGTTTAAGCTAAATGACTATATTACCATTACCGAGGATCTATCTTGGACTAATAGCTCGCAGCTATCGCAAGGTACGGAGTCTGGTTATAGTGGAGTTCTAATGTCGGCAATGTATATGCCAAGGAGTGCAGAGGTATATAATCCGCTAGATGGTTCATTTGGGGGTGTCTCGACCGAAGATCCAGAGTATATAGCGCAGTATGGTGACTACTCAGGTATCCACGGTGATGTGCTTAATCCTGTGAGACAGCTAACTGCAAATAATGATTACAATAATAAAAATCAACTCTGGTCAACCACAACGCTAGAGATCGCAAATCTAGTTAAAGGCCTAAAGTTTACGAGCCGCTATACATACAACACAACAGACTCATATAGCAAGGTATTCACACCAAAGCGTGATGAGCCGGGTAAGCCTGATAATAATAACTACCTATATGAGGCCTATGGAAACTCGATGGGTTGGAAGCTCGAAAATACACTTACCTACGATAGAACATTCGGCAAGCATACTATAGGTGCACTTGCAGCAACAACGGCTGACTATGCAGAGGGTCGTGGATTTAGCGTGAATGCAAATAACTTTGCCGATGAGTCGGACTACCTTCAATACCTAGCCTATGCAGGTACAATTAGTGAGGTTAATGACTACCTTTCGGGTCCAGATGCGAATGTGTCGCTAATAGGTCGTCTTGCTTACTCATACGATGACCGTTATTTTGTGACCGCTTCATACCGTAGAGACTACGCAGGTCGCCTACCAAAGGAGAATAACTACGGCGATTTCCCAGCAGTTACTGCAGCGTGGAAGATATCGAACGAAGAGTTCTTCCAGAAGAGTGAATTTATCTCGCTTCTAAAGATCCGTGCATCGTGGGGACGTATCGGTAACCTTGGTTCGATTGGTTGGAACTACAATTCAGCGCTACTAGGTATGTCGACAAGCGGCGATTCAGGTCAAGCAGGTGTAACAAATGGTGGTACTTGGGGAACGACTATCTATAAAGATACAGCGCTTAATCCAGACCTAACGTGGGAGACATCGGAGCAGATCGATATTGGACTAGACCTTAGTATGTTCTCAGATAGACTATCGGCAAGTGTTGACTACTTCGATAAGCGTACCTATAACCTGATTCAACAGCAGACAATGAACTGGCCAAGCTCAATGGGTCTATCAGCTCCACTTGTTAACCAAGGTGAGATTCGTAACCGTGGCGTGGAGTTCTCTGCAACATGGAGCGATAGCTTCTCTAAGGACTTCTCTTACTTTATCTCTGGTAACTTTGCATATATCAGAAACTGGGTGTCGGATATTGGAGTAAAGGATGAACTTGGAAATCCGGGAGTTTGGACTTCGGATAAGCACTTTAGAAACTACGCAACTGTATACCAAACTGCACAAGGGCAACCAGTAAATTCATTCTACCTTATTCAGAGCGACGGTATCTTCCAGAGCGATGCAGAGGCGGCGGCTTACCTAAATGAGAATGGCGAGATGATCCAACCATACGCAGGTGCTGGTGATCTTAAATTTATAGATGCAAATGGCGATGGAGAGATCAACTCGGATGATAGAGTATACTGTGGTAGCTCAGCGCCAACTACAACCTACTCTCTAACCCTAGGGTTTAACTACAAGAAGTTCTCGTTCAGTGCAATGCTACAGGGTGTAGGTGGTGCGCAGACCTTTAATATCGCAAAGTCGGTGATGCTATCGGATGTAGAGGGTAACTTTAACCGCTCAGAGGATATCCTAGATGCGTGGAGCCCTACAAACACAGACTCAAATATTCCAATTCTATCGAAGACAGACCCTAATGGTAACTTTACTACGATGTCAGATTGGTACCTCGAAGATGCTTCATACCTGCGTATCAAAAATATCACAATCGGATATGATATGACAGACCTTATGCGCAATATCGGAGTGCTAAAGGGTGATGGTACAAGATTTAACTTCTACCTAAGTGGCGAGAACCTATTTACATTCACTAACTACACAGGTATCGACCCTGAGGCGGCAGATGGTTGGGATGCACTAAGCTACCCAATGTCAAGAGTAATCTCGATGGGTATTAACCTAACATTCTAATCCATAAGCAGTATAAATTTCTAGTACAGAATATAAATTTTAAGATGAAAAAGTATTTTATTATAGCTTTAGCTCTACTATCGCTAGGGTCGTGTGAGAAGTTCCTAGATGTGCAACCTGAGGGTAAGTACACAGAGAATCAGTTCTTCCAAAATGATGAGAATTCAATCAGTGCGGTAAATAGCCTATACCACCTACTGCACGAGGAGTCGGTATTTGGCCGCGATATACTATGGGAGCAGGGTGCAGCCTCTACAATTGCGTGGGGTAGAACAAGGGGTTTTAACACCCTTGCGCAGAGAAACTACACTGGCGATGAGAGTCCACTCAATACTATTTATAATAAGTTATCGACCTATATCTCAAGAGCAAACTGGATTGTAGATGGACTCTTAGATAAGTCGCTAAGTGTAGATCTTAGTGAGGTTGAGCGTAGATCGCTTGGTGAGGCTTACTTTATGCGTGGATTCGCACACTTCTTTCTAGCATACCGCTACGGTACAGATCAGCAGGGTGTCCCATTTATCCGCTACGAGGACTTTGAGGGCGGTTATGATAACTCAATACCTACACAGCAGACATCCGTAGAGGATAACTACCAATATATCATCGATGATATGGATGCCGCTATTGAGTACCTACCTCGCTTTGAGGACTATAGCGCAGAGGATCAAGGTCGTGCTCACCAAGCAGCAGCCGTTGCCTACAAAGCTAAGGTATATGCCTATTGGGCAACGTGGAATAGTGCAAAGTGGGATGATGTTATTACTATGGTTGACCTACTAGAGGCGAGCTATGGTAGAGGACTTACCACTTCGCTAGATAACTTCTTCTCGTGTGAGTTTGAGGACTTCTGGCCAAATGAGTACCTATGGTCAATTCCATCGAATGGTGGTACTACAAATCCGGGCGGTTGTGATATCGGAGTTGTAATGCTAGAGAACAAGGGCTGGGGTAAACACAATGGCTGGGGTCAGATCAAACCTACACTTGATATCTACGAAGAGATGGCAAAGGACAACGTAGGTGGAGTAAAGAATGACCGTCTAGTTAGATCTATTCTGGAGTACAATGATGAATTCTACTACTTCGGCGAGAAGAAGAGCTTCTATGCTAATGAGGATGTTGAGACTGGTTTTCAGGTTAATAAGTATATGGAGCCACTAAAGTATGCAGATCCTATTGCAAAGGGTTACCTAAGTACTTGGACATTTACACGCCTTAACTTCCCGCTAGTTAGATTTGCTGAGATGCTACTATTTAGAGCCGAAGCAAATATAGTAAAGGGTAATGCAGGTGCAGCACTCGAGGATCTAAACCGTATCCGCAGAAGAAGCAACCTAGCGGAACTTACCGCAGCGCCAACGATGGCCGAGCTATACCACGAACGCCGCTGTGAGCTGGCATTTGAATTCACAGACCACTACGCAGACCTAAAGCGTTGGCACAAGTCGGGTGATGCTACAATTAAGGCGCTTGCAGCCTCGGAGCTTAATAACCACCCACGTGCACGCCACTACGAGAACCGTATGGATCCGCTATCTACATATGTAGTGGGTGAGTATGAGGACTATAAGGGTAGAAAGCCATATGAGGACTATATGATCGTGTTCCCATACCCATCGAATGAAATTACAAAGGCGGGCGGTATGTTAGAGCAAAATTTTGGATATTAGCCATTTAGTAAAGTATATTGATACGCCTCTCTACTGTGATAAGGTAGGGAGGCGTATTTTTTTAGTGCCTAGAGCTACTATTTGTGTTGTAAATTTGTGAGTTAAAATGTAACTTTGTGACCCCTTTAACAGTTATAAATATAGAAAGATATGATGAAAAAAATTTTAGCACTAGCACTAATGACAGCTTCTGCAACTATGTTGAGCTCAGCGGCTCAGAGTGAACCAAAACCATACATAGGCGATGACCTAGAGCTTACAGTAGATAGCATAGGGACGCACTTTACGCTATGGTCTCCGATGGCCGAGGAGGTAAAGGTATCCCTATATAGAGATGGGATGAATGGTGAGCCATATAGAGTGGAGAGTATGAAGCGTAATGATCGTGACGGAGTTTGGAGATTCTCATTTGGCGAACAACTACTTGGAGACTTCTATACATTTAAGATCAAGAGTGGCGGAGAGTGGCTAGCCGAGACTCCGGGTGTATGGGCTAAGGCTGTTGGTGTCAATGGTCTAAGGGGAGCGATTATAGACTTCGATAGGACTAACCCTAAGGGGTGGAGCGAAGATAGAGGCCCTAAGCTTGAGAGTATGACCGATGCGATTATCTATGAGATGCACCACCGTGACTTCTCGATTCACGAGAACTCTGGTATTGCAAATAAGGGCAAGTTTATTGCACTGACCGAAGAGGGTGCACGCTCTGAGAATGGTGAGGTTACTGGTATCGACCACCTAAAGGAGCTTGGTATTACCCACGTCCATATCCTACCGTCCTATGACTATAATAGTGTAGATGAGACTCAGTTACAGCGCAATACATATAATTGGGGCTATGACCCTGTGAACTATAATGTGCCTGAGGGTTCGTACTCAACTAATCCTAGCGACCCAGAGGTGCGTATCAGAGAGTTCAAGGAGATGGTTCAAGCCCTTCACAACGAAGGGATTGGTGTTATTCTAGATGTAGTATATAACCATACCGCTCTTGGCGATGAGTCTAACTTCTCGCTAACGGCTCCAGAGTACTACTACCGATATAATAGAGATGGTAGCTACTCAAATGCTTCGGGTTGTGGCAATGAGACTGCCTCGGAGAGGGAGCAGATGAGAAACTATATCGTAGAGTCTGTGAAGTATTGGGCAGAGGAGTACCATATCGATGGCTTTAGATTTGACCTTATGGCGATCCACGATATCGAGACTATGAATAGAGTTGCAAAGGAGCTAAAGGAGATTAACCCAAGTATTATTATCTACGGTGAGGGTTGGACTGCTGCCGATTCACCACTGCCAGTAAAGGATCGTGCACTAAAGGAGCACGTCTCTGAGATGGAGGGTGTAGCGGTATTTAGTGATGATATTCGTAATGGTATCAAGGGTCACCACAGTAGGGGCGAGGAGAGAGGCTTCGCAACTGGTGGTAGTGGTTATGAGCAGACTGTAATGATCGGTATTGTTGGTGCAACAGAGCACCCTCAGGTAGACTTCTCAAAGGGTCAGGTCTCGACATTCCCATATGCAACGTCGCCTGAGCAGATAATTAACTATGTATCGTGCCACGACGACCTGAACCTTACAGATAAGCTGAAGTTGTCGATGAAGGGCAATAATGAAAATCAGTTGATTAGTGCTGCAAAGCTAGCGCAAACTATTGTATTTACATCGCAAGGTACGCCATTTATCTTTACTGGAGAGGAGATCTTTAGAGATAAGAAGGGTATCCATAATACATATAACTCACCAGACGAGGTCAATGCAATAGATTGGAACCAAAAGAGTGAGTATAAGAACCTATTTAACTACTACCAAGGGCTAATTGCAATGCGTAAGGCGCACCCTGCATTTAGAATGCGTACCGCAGAGGAGATTGCTGAACATATCGTATTTGATGAGGTTGAACCAAATCTAATTGCCTATACCATTAAGGGTAGTGCAAATGGCGATAGCTGGAAGACCATTAAGGTTATCTTCAATGGATCGTACAGCGAGAGAGAGGTTAAGGTGAAGCGTGGAAATTGGAAGATCGCCGCTCAAGGTGGGGAGATATCTGCAGATGCAACACTCGGAACTTCGAGAGGTGGCAAGGTTAAAGTAGCGCCACTTTCGGCAACTATCCTAGTACAGGAGTAATAAAAAAAGAGAGTAGAGATGATTGCGCTAATATCACCTGCAAAGACTATGAGTAGTGAGCCAACTATGGCCGCTACACTTAGTACGCCTAGGTTTATGGAGCATACTAGCTATATCGTGGAACTTATGATGCGATATAGTGTGGAGGAACTCTGTGAGATATTTGTGATTAGTCACTCTATTGCCGAGGAGTTAAAGATTCGCTTTGGCCACTTCTTCGATGAGGGTAGTGCACCGATTGCAGCCATAGATAGCTATAGTGGAGTGGTATATAAGCACTTTAAGGAGGGGTTGACCCCAAGTCAGATAGAGTATCTTAATGGTAGGGTGCGTATAAGCTCGCTACTATATGGGCTACTCAGACCGCTTGATGCCATCACCCCATACCGTATGGAGGGTAATATAAGGCTTGCAGGGACTGATATGAGGGTCGATAGGTATTGGAGGGATATTCAGACCAGCACACTAATCAGTGATGTTGAGGCGAGTGGGGGAGTTCTGCTCTACCTAGCCTCTAAGCAGGAGCAGAGCGCCTTTAATTGGCGTGAGGTACAGCGCAGTGTGAGGGTGATTGATATTCAGTTCCTACAGTATAAGGGCTCGAAGCTGCGCCAAGTAGTGATATATACCAAGATGGCACGTGGCGAGATGTTGCGCTATATGGCGGAAAATATGGTAGATAACCCCGAAGCACTCAAAGACTTTGAGTGGGGAGGCTATAGGTTTAGCGAAGATCACTCTACCGAAGGGACTTGGGTCTGGATTATGGAGTAGGGATTTTATGTAGGAGATTTTATGTAGGAGGATTTAGCCTTATGGCTGGATCCTCCTACTCTCTTTTAAGAGGAAAAAAGTTGTAAGGGGGGTAAGGTTTTTATCCTTTTTTGCGTTGAAATTAATAGGTAAGTCTATACTTATATGTCATATACTAAAAAGCAAGCAAATGTCGGTATAAAGTGTATTTGTTTGGAGTTATTGATAATTATTCATATCTTTGTGGGGTGTATCCCCTGTGAAAGCTAGGCGAAATGTAATACTTTTATGAAAAAGAAATAGGGAGAATCTTGAAAGATGGAGAAGAGCATCTCTTTTAAGATAGGGGGGAATGTAGAAATATAGTGATTAAACAGAGCGTAATAAAACTTGTAGTAGCTTTGCTATGCATAATGAGTGTGGGTGACCTCTATGGAGGAGAACCTGCTTCTGTTGTATCTAGTGGTGAGGGTCGGGTAAATGAACTTGTGAAGATAGATAGTGTGCTGATTCACTTTCACTTTGATGGTGCGAATATAGATAGAAGTTACCTTGATAATGCCAAGTCGCTAGAGCGTATTGATGAAATATTGAGTGATCCAAATTGGAGCGATATAGTTGATTCTATTACTATGCGTACTGTAACCTCGCCTGAGGGTGGTGTAGAGTATAATGTGCAGCTATCTAAGAGTCGTGCAGCGGCTGTTAATGACTACCTATCATGGTACTATCCTGCTGTAAGGGATAGATTACGCATCGAATATACTGGTGAGAACTGGGAGGGATTGCGTGCAAAAGTTGCCGTTGATAGCCTTGTACCACACCGAAAAGAGGTGTTAGATGTGATAGATGCAGATATAAATCTCGATACAAAGGAGTGGAGGCTTAAGAGAGTTGGAGGCGGTGAATCGTGGAGATACCTAAAGCAAAATATCCTGCCGTACCTTCGATATGGTGTCGTTACAACGGTGCACTATAGTGAAGTGCCTAAGGAGCGTGAGAGAGTAGCAGTAGTTTATGAGCTAACGCCATACTCACTCGAGTTTCCGGGGGTGCAGATAGAGACACCAGAGTCGAATATCGAGGAGTATGTAGTAGCTAGAACACCAATAGAGACTCAGATTACAAAGAGTGAGATTATAAGCACAACTCCACTATTTGCGCTAAAGACAAACTTGCTATTTGACCTTGCGACCCTTATTAACCTCGAAGTAGAGGTTCCAATCGGAGATAGATATAGTGTTGCCTTTGAGGGAATTTTTCCGCAGTGGATCTGGGATAATGGAATGGAGAATAGCCAAAGAGATAGGATTCAGGCAGATGTTTGGACTATTGAGGGTAGATATTGGTTCGGAAATAGAGAGAATGTTGAGAAGCTAACTGGTATCTTTGGTGGGGTTTACTTCGCAGCGGGTAGCTTCGACTTTGAGCAGAATCGTAAGGGTATCCAATCTCGAAATCTATTCTCGGCAGGTGTAGTCGGTGGCTATGCACATAGTATTAGTAAGTGTGGTAACCTTAGATTAGAGTACTCGATAGCCCTAGGCTATGCAGGTGCAACTATCAAGGAGTACACTGCCGAATATGATGTAGATAGGTGGGGCGGATGGCGTGCATTTAGAGATAGAACTCTAAACTTTACGTGGTTCGGACCTACAAAGGCGAAGGTATCGCTAGTGTGGATGTTTAAGTCTAGGGAGAGGAGGGTAGTGTATGAATAGATCACTTCTTATCCTCCTTATGGTACTATTTACCCTTGGGTCGTGTAAGTATCAGAAGATATATGAGCGTGAGGTACACTACTCAACAGCATTTATCCCCGTGCATATTAATTGGGAGGAGTCGGGCTTTGATATCGACTCGACTGGTGCAACTACTCGTCAGGGTGGCGGTACGGTCCATAGAGCAACCGTTAGGTTATTCCCTGCCGATGGCTCAGAGCCGATTGAGAGATACCTAGAGAGTAACGTATTTAGAGGATATATTGAAGTTCCTATCGGTAAGTACTCAGTTGTGGTGATGAATGAATCTATCTATGATAGCTACTGGCAAGGTAGTGAGAGTAGTGGATTTCAGTCGATAGAGTTTAATGAGGCGAATAGCTACGAGAACTTCTCGGCGGCAGTTAAGACCCACAGTGAGAACCCATCGGGTTACTTCTTCTCGCACTATGTGAGTGATAACTACCTATTTATGCAACCACCACTTAGGCTAGCATCGTGGGCGCTAGATAGTCTACATATCTCTCAGGAGATGGCAGACCATAGTCAATTGACTAGAGCCTCAGAGCTTACCCCTTATGATAGCACAATGTACTATGCGCTAACAAGAGATGAGGCGGGGGATAGCAACGGTATAGATATGCGAAGACTAACTCGTGATGTTAATGTAGGAATAAGGGTTAAGAACCTTACCTCGGCAAGTACGATAAAGGGTGGTATTACTGGCTTTGTAAATAGAGTGTCGATGCGCAGAGCAGAGGGGTATCGCGAACCACAGAGTAAGACAATGGTTCAGTACTTTACCTTTAATGGAAGGAAGAATTGGGTAGATGCGGATGGAAACCCTAAAGAAGAGGGGTGGCAGCCAGCCGTTGGGGAGAATATATATGAGGACTACACTGGTGAGACCTCCGCATCTTTCCTTAGTTTTGGGCGTGACTTAGCTCTTGGGGATCAGGAGCACTATGATTTGGATCTCGATATGATCTATCTGTCGGGCGAACTAGTAGAGGAGACAGTAGTATTTACCATTGACCACGATAGAGACCCATCGACCCCCGAGGTGGAAACGACAATACCTATCGATGTAACAGAGCAGGTGTTGAGTGGGTCGGGGAGCTCAGGAAGTGTAGACCTATATACATTAGATATAGATATATTTATCTCTACGATGATTATCGAATATACCGAAGGTGATATATCGGTCTCAGACTGGGGAGATGATGTGGTTATTCCACTTGGATAGAGAATTTGAGAAGCAATATAATAACAAATTTAAACAGTCTTTTTTTAAGTAAGGACAACAACAAAAAAACAATGAAAAAACTTATGTTTTTTGCTGCTACTGCAGCAGTCGCCTTGAGCAGTTGCTCTAAAACAGATATCGTAGCGGGCGCATACGATGGCGTTGAAAACAATCCATACGCGATTGGTTTTATGACTAACACTACCAAAGCAGCCGTTAACACAGTGACTGAGGTTGCGGCAGGTTTCCAAATCTTTGGACACGCTGCTAATGGTACAGCGTGGTACAATGACGGTGCTACTGCAACTACTATCGATGGTACTTTTGACTACTACAAACCTACTACTCTAGGTGGTGTAACTGACAACAATGGATGGCAGTGGAGAGCGGCAGATGGTTCAGCATCTGTAGAGGCTCCTCTATGGCCAACAGCGCAAGCAGCTTACCCAATGAGCTTCTATGCTGCATTCCCAACAGATCAAGTTGCAACTCCAGCAGACTACGCGACAGATCCAACTTCGCTAGTATCTACTATCACTGCTAATGCTGATAGATTCTCTCAAGTTGATCACCTTGCAGCATTTGCATCTCCAGCAGCGATGCCAAGTGGTGGTAAGCTAGCACTTGTCTTTAAGCACATTCTATCTAAGGTAAACGTTGCGGTAACTCCAGCTACTGACTATACAGTGGAGGTGCAGAGCGTAAACTTTGTTAATATTGTTAGTAGCGGTTCTTATAACTACAACAACGATGCGCACGCAACAGGTAATGGTTGGACTCTAGCTTCGACTAAGGCTCCTTTCCTATACCGCGATGCGGTATTTGCTGGCTCTACAGCAGCGGCTGCTGATGCTTATCGTACAGCTATCTCGCTATCTGCTTATGGCACAGTTCGCCAAGATGATGCAGTAGCTGCAGATAATGGTCACCTAATGCTTCACCCACAGACTTACGCAGGTGCAACACTTGTAACTACTGGTGTAGATGCAACTGAGGGTGCAGCTAACCTAGCTGCAATCCAAGCAGGTGGTTATATCGAGGTTCTTTACCGTGTTGTTTGGAGAGGAACTACAACTGACGTTGTTGGTCGTGAGGATATTACAGATGTATCTGAGACTAACCCATACTACAACGAGGATGGTTCAGTAGCTGCTAGTAGCTGGACTGATGCAGTTACTGACCTACTAGGTGGTAACGCTAACTACGCTGGTACAAATGGTGATGACTATGTAGATGGAGGTGCAATCACAGCTGGCCAACACCTATATATCAAGGCTCTATTCCCACTAAAATCTACTATCGATGTTGATGGCACTGCTACAACTTTCGGTACTGACTGGGCTAAGGGTAATGGTTATATCTACAACCTACTAATCGGTTCTGCTGGTTCAGGTGCTGGTGAAGGTGGTAATGGTGGTTACTTCGCAGATAATAGCTACTACGATGAGGCTGGTAACGACACAGGTCTAAACCACCAAGGACAGCCGGGTAGTCCAGTATTTGCTGAAGAGCGTATCCACTTCGATGTAACTGTTACTGAGTGGGACGAGCAAGGTAACATCGATCTTCAATAGTCTCTCTGACTATAGAGCTATATAATATAGAAAATATGAGGGGTTTGACTTTGAAAAAAGGTCAAACCCCTTATTTTATTTCATTTATACTAAAAAATGTTAGCAGGGTAAAACAAAATTTGTACCTTTGCACCCGCAATTCACTAATGGAGGGGAGATGTTGTGTAGAGCAACTCACACTCATAGTGGTTGTTACAATTGAATAAATCTTATATATACAGACCTTTAATGGAAAACAACTCAACTCAAAACGTAAAGAGTGTTGTGGCAGACCCAACGGCACTCGGACTAACTGGCCTTGCACTTGTAACACTAGTGGCGGCATCTCAAAAACTTGGATTTACCGAGGGCACTGCACTTGTAATTCCTTGGGCAATCTTCCTAGGAGCTATTGCGCAGATCATTGCAAGTATCTTCGACTTTAAACACAACAACCTATTTGGCGCTATTGCATTTGCTGCATACGGTCTATTCTGGATGGGTGTTGCATTTACTTGGATGGTGACTGGCGGTTGGTTTGGCGAAGAGATCGCTGCATCGTTCGATATCAAGCAATTTGGATTTGCCCTTATCGGTTACGTTATCCTATCGCTGATCCTTACAGCAGTGGCATTTAGACTAAACACATTCCTTTCGATTACTATGATCGTTATCGATGTGCTACTTATCGGTCTTATGCTAGATACCCTTGGTGCTGGATGGCACTGGCACTCAATCGCTGCGGTTGCTGAGCTACTAACTGCAATCCTAAGCTTCTATGGTGTTGCAGCATCGCTACTTAACAACACCTACGGTAGAGTAATTGTACCAACTGGTAAGGCTTGGACTAAGTAGTCTACTATACTACTATAAAGAGTATGCGGGTGGCCTCAATTATTGAGAGCCACCCGCACCTTTTTTTAAGACTATTACTCCTACTCTGTAATAGTTATTACCTCACCCCTTAGGCTAGGAGTGTTAGTAGTTGGATCAGCTCCAGCACTATATCGAGATGTGCTAGGTAGGTATGCGAATGCAGTAATAGTACTGTTGATTGCATCGACAGCGAGGTTAAGCTCCGAAACAGTAGAGACTCTAGTAACTCCAATAGGCTCAACGGCTGTGCCACCAGAGATCTGTGGAGTCTCAGAGATATAGTATGTGCCAGATACGATACTCGTATTAGGATTTGCACCGAAGATGCCGCCAATAAGATTGGTGCCACTTATTGTGCTGACAACCCCAGCGTTATATATACCCGCAGCATAGACTATAGATCCAGTACCCACTACACCGCCAATATCTTGGCTATTTTCGATACCCATAACTGCCCCCATATTGTAGCTCGCAACCATCTGAAGTACATTAGCCTGACCCACAAGTCCACCTACACGCTCAACACCTTGCACCTCGCCAAGGTTGTAGATTCCATTAAGTGTAAGGCTGTTAGTCTTGCCAACTATGCCGCCGACATTCGAGCCTATAGCGATAACAGCAGCGCTATTAGAGCTATTTATAATCGAAGAGCTATTACTTGAACCAATAAAGCTACCTACATCATTATTTCCGGTTAGAGAGCCGCCATCGATAGTTACGTTGTTAATTGTAGCGCCATCTGCTTCGCCCATAAGGATGCCAACCTTGTCACGGCCGGTGATAGAGGCATCTTTGATGGTTAGATCTTTAATCTCAGCGCCACTACCAGTAGCGCCAAATAGACCTGCGGCATCATCAAGTGGGTTATCTATAGTAAGTCCTGTGATAGTCATATCATTACCGTCGAATGTTCCTAGGTACTTCTGGTCGTGTGCAGGAGCTGATTCTGTTCCGCCCTCAAACAGACCGATACCACCCCAATTAGGATGGTGTGATATATCGATATCATCCATAAGGATACCATCTGTACCCCTTATATCCTCATTGCCATAGTTAATCATATCTCTAAAGGCTGCAAGGTCATCGCCAGTGTAGATCTCGAATATATCCTTAGGCTCAAGAGTGGTGAGCGGAGCGGTGTAGCGATATCCAGCTTGATAGTCAACAGTGGTCTGAGCTTGATATATCTCTCTAGTTGCGCCACCTCCATACGATATTGTAAATACTAGCGAACGTGTGCCTGAGTTTGGATTCATCGCAATATACGTGGTGTACTCATTACCCGAGGTGCTGGCTCCTGTAATATCGGCACTATAATCCACACTATAGACATTGCTACCCTCGACAAATACTAGCGAGCTAGGTTTTGTTGCAGCATCGGGCGTTGTGAACTTTACGGTAAGGATTGCCGAAAGGTGTTTAAATACCATTGATGGGCTCTCTAGATCGCTGTATGTAAAGTCTGCCGATAGCCTTATTGCACTATTTAACTGAGAGATATCCTGCGCTAAACTCTGTGTAGGCATCTCCATATTTGTCGCTAGCTCAGAGAGTGGAATATTTGATGCAGGATATATAGCAGTGTAGGCAGTGCCTGCTATAAGCGCAGTGCCCGAACCGTCTATGCGCTGGAACTCGCCACTGTGTGCCATATCCTCGCCAATATACTCAAAATCGGTTTGCCAAAGTCCGCTAGTGGCATCGTAGATAGATATTATATCGCTACTCTCGCCGCTATTCTGCCAAGTAACCTCGATGCCATCCACTCCGACATCACTTAGGTTTAGTCTAGTCTGGTTCAACTCAGGGGTGCTGACGTATAGCCTCTGAATTTCGTTAGCGGTATCGCTACGTTGACTCTCCATTCTGCTCTTTGTGCACCCAGCTACAAAGAGGGCAACTCCCAAAATCAATAGGAGCGCACTAAATCTACTCTTCATAATCATCTTTTTCATCTAAATAATTTACTACTTGGGATGGTGCGCTAGTGCTACCAAGCATCACCGCCATCCTTAATATCTCCAACTGATCCTGCTAGGATTACGCCCTCGATCTCGAGGTTTATCACCTCCATAGTAGGTGATTGATAGTTATCTCTTCTCATCTTGTTTTATGTTTTTGGGGTTAATATACTACACATATCAAAGACAAAATTACAAAAAATCACAGAATAATAAAAAATATTTAATAGTTAAATTGCAGATTATAAGTGATATAATGGTATTATTTGGAGTTCTATATAATAAAAAAAAGATGCACCATAGGTGCACCTTTACTATTGAACTCTCTGGGATCACTAGATTTTACTATATTTATATAGTGAATATGAAATAGTACTATCGAGAAAATAGAGTTGTAGGATATGTATCACTTAATTAATTAAAATTGTTTCATCCATAAGTGTCGGAGGGTTGATATTAGTATCCGCTCCTGCGCTATATGGTGGAGATGGGAGGCCGCCAGCGATACCAACAACGCCATTTAACGCAGAAATTGAAGATAACCAATTGACTCCATCTACATCGACACCGTAGCTACTAGCAGATACATAGTATGAATCTATGACCTCCGATGTTGAGGTTAGCTCGGCTGCTATAGCACCGAGAGTTGCCGTAGAGGCTGTTGCAGTGCCAGTACTATATACATATGATAGGGTGCTATTGCCGCTACCGCTACCGATAATACCGCCAACTATATCGTAGCCGCTAACGTCTCCAGTGCTATATGAGTAGGATATCTCAGAGGTCACTAATCTACCAACAAGGCCTCCGATAGAGTTACTGCTCTCACCGCTACCACTTACCTCCACTGAGTTTAGAGAATTTGTGATTGTAGAGCCGTCGGCTTGCCCAATGAGTCCACCGATGTAGCTTCCCGATGATGTTACAGTAGCTGAGTTGTGACAGTTAGTAATAGTAGCATTATAGCTCTGCCCAACAAGTCCACCCACATAGTTATTTCCAGAGGTAATCGTGCCACCCACTACAGTACAATTAGTAAGCGATGACTCCTCCATAAAGCCTACAATCGCACCACAGTACTGCTGGCCAGTGATTGTAGGGTTGATAAGGGTAAGATCCTTAATCTCTGCACCCTTAACCCCGCTATCCCCAAGGCCTGCAAATAGACCCGTTCCGATAGTGCTACTTGCTGTAAAGTTTGTGATAGAGTATCCATTGCCATCAAATGTTCCTAGGTATGGAAGCCCACTAAAGCCGATAGTTCCGAAGTTAGAGTAGTCCGATAGGTCGAGATTTGCCATAAGGCTTGCATTGGTAGCCCTCACAACTGCATTGCCACGGTTGATAAGATTCTTAAACTCTTGGAGATCCTCTACTGTGTATATCTCAAAGGTCTCCTGAGGGGTGAGCTCACTCAGTGGTGCATTGTATTTATACCCTGCAACGTATGGAATTGAGGATAGTACACTATATATAATATCGCTCTCGCTTCCCGACTCGGTGATTACAAAGCGTAGTTCACGCAGAGCGCCACTCTCATTGGGGTGTATCATTATATAGGTAGTGTACTGTGAGCCAAAGCCGCCCGTTCCCACTATATCCGAGGCGTAATTTACACTATAGACCCTATCTGCATCGTCGCCATCGGTAAAGATTAGTGAGGTTGGCTTAGAGGTGCTACTACTTAGGGAGAATGTAATTGCCATAATTGACATCTGATTCTCAAAGAGAATAGTGCCTCCACGTGCCACTGAGTATGTGAAATCTGCTATCATATAGCATGAGTTATTGAGAGTGCTGATCGCACTATTCTGCACTTGGTTTAGAGCTGCAACGGTTAGATCACGTTGTGAAATATTTGTAATAGAGGCATCTACCATAGGGTAGACAGCAGTATAGTTGCCTGCTGTGAGGTCGCTACCGCTACTCTCAATTCTCTCGAATAGACCGCTTGAGGATCCATCGCTACCCCTATAGATAAAGTTTGTGACCCAATCGCCACTCTCGCTATCGAATATAGAGATCCTATCGGTCTCAAGCCCTGCAGGGTCGTTGCGCCAAGATACATCAATGCCCTCGGAGCTATCGGTAAAGTTTAGGCGAGTTGAGGCACTCTCTGGCGTGGATACAGTGAGCACTTGTGCCATAGGTTTTGGTACCTCTACAGTTGGGCCATCGAGCTTTGTACACCCTATAGTTAGGGTTGTTGAGACTACTGCCACTGTGGCAAGGAATCTGTTTAATCTTTGTTTCATATTATTTGGAGTTTTTTTGTTTAGATAGTCGGTGTTACACTCTCGCCCATAAGGCTTGGTGGATGAATGGTTGAGTTAGAACTCTCAGTAAATAGTACGATACCAAGTGATGAGTGCAGATCGGCATTATAACTGCAATTCATCTGTGAAAGTTTGCCGTTGAGGGAGTTAAGGTTAGGGGTGCGACTTAACCCTGAAATAGTACTATTTGTGCCAAAATCCATAGAGATAGTGTAGTATGAGCTTATATAGTTCATAGGAACTGCTACCCCTACAAATGGATTGATATCAGCTGTGTTAGTTGTAGAGCCGAGGTCGATATGTGCAACTGTAAAGCAAGATGTATAGCTGCCGCCCCCCTTGTTATTACCAGTAAATCCACCAACGTACTGCTTATAACCCATCAACTCAATAAGTCCTGAGCTGTAGCAGAAGTAGAAGTCCGAGTAGCTAGAGTAACCAGCGATACCGCCGACACTTACCCATTGACCCTTGACTGCTATTGTTGCATCGCTATAGCTCGATACAATATTCGAGTTATAGTCATAGCCAATCAATCCACCCATATACTCATTTGTCTGGTCGCCTTGTAGTGTGCCTGTGTTGCTACATAGCTTAATGTGACAGTCACTACTGCGACCTACTACGCCACCGACATATGCCCCAGTGCCACTCACCGTACCGCTATTATGGTTGTTGGAGAAAGTTAGAGTGGCAATAATGCCAGCTACTCCACCGATATAGGTAAATCCGCTATCTTCGGTTGTAACCGCCCCGCTGTTAGTACAGCCATCTATGTAGCTTATATCTCCACTCTGATTATTTAGTGATGCGATAATACCACCTACGCGAATATAGCCGCTGATCGAAGCAGAGTTGCTGCACGATAGGATATCTGAGTACCTTGCCTCACCAACGATGCCAGCTGCATAGTGATCCGAAGTGGTAATAGTTCCGCCCTCTACCTTGCAATCCCTAATGGTGCTATTAATAGCATAGGCAACGATACCCGTGGAGTAGTAGCCAGATACGGATGGAGATATAAGAGTTACATCCCGAATCTCACTACGTGGAGCCATACGATCGCCCACTACACCGAATAGTCCATAGCCTCTGCCGTAGTAACCGGTGATAGTAAGGCCGCTGATTGTGTAGCCATTGCCGTCAAAAGTGCCGAGGTATGAGGTAGAGGTATTTGCCTCATTTGGGTACGAAGGAACATCAAGGTAACCCCCGATTGGCTCCCAATTAGGGTACGTACTTAGATCTATATCTGCCATAAGTCTAGCGTTGGTACTCCTTATGGTAGAGTCTCCGCTATTTACCATATCTCGAAAGTTGGCAAGATCCTCACCGCTATATATGCCGTAGAACTCCTCGATATCGCTATACTCCTCGCTGCCCTTGCTAAAGTCTGCAGTGTAGCGTTGGCCTGCTAGATATGCCTTTGTCACACCTTCGCGTTGATACATCTGTGTAGGGCCATTGCTATTTACTAGGAATGTAAGTGAGCGTGGTGCTACACTCTGGGCAGTTGGTATAACCATAATATGCGAGGTGTAGTTATTATCAGGGCTGCTTACCTCACCAGTAAATGTTACTTCGTACTCTCTATCAGGAGTTGAGCCATCGATAAAGGTAAGTGATGTTGGGATCTGCCCCTCTGCCATAGTGAACTTTATGGTCATAATTGAGAGTTGGTGCACAAAGTCAATAGTCTGTAAGCTATCGTCAAATGTAAACTCTGCAAACATCATACAGGCATCTGAGAGGTGACCGAGTGCCTCATTTTGACTTTGGATATGTGGGTCATACTCCTCGATATTGCGCTGATCTATATGTGTTGTCGATGGATGAACCGCTGGGTAGACAGCAATGTACTTTACTCCATCGGTAAGCTCAGAGGAGTTAACATCGACTATACGCTCAAAATCGCCAATGTTACTGTCATGACTGCCAATATATCTAAAGTTTGAGATCCAGTTGCCACTCTGATACTCAAAGATTGAGATCTCATCGGTGCCGCCATCTACGGGGTGGTTGCTCCAAGTAACGCTGATACCCTCGACTCCCTCGTCATTGAGCCCTACACGCGTAGATGCACTCGAAGGTGAGCTAGCCGATAGTAGCTGTTCGCTAGAGAGTATATAGTCGCTCTGCTCTAAGGTGCTACGCTGGCAACTAAGGGTGAATAGTAGTATTGCACATAGTGGGGAGATGGCAATAAAGTGGATTAATCGTTTCATTTCTGATAAATAGGTTTTAATGTTTCTTGTGTCTATCTTGGGTGGTGGGAGTAGGGTGAAGTGTCTTTTAGTATAGAGGATAAAGGGAAGGTCTACCAAGCGTCGCCGCCATCGTCGAAGCCCGGAGTTACACTCGATGCAGCTAAAATCGAAGCCTCGATCTCTAGCTCAATTACCTCAACCTGAGGCGATAAGTAAGCGGATTTTTTCATGGTTGTAATTCTTTTTTT
This sequence comes from uncultured Rikenellaceae bacterium, assembly GCA_964369485.1. Classification (GTDB taxonomy): domain Bacteria; phylum Bacteroidota; class Bacteroidia; order Bacteroidales; family Rikenellaceae; genus Mucinivorans. The sequence continues at coordinate 25,515 of CAYJFH010000019.1, forward strand.
TAGGTTAATAAATTAGGACTCATATCTTTTTTGTATATTTGTCTATTCGAAAACTTTTACAATAACCCCTATTCTCATATGAAAGAAGAGTATAAAGTAGCAGGTCATAGATTTTCAGTATCTATGAGTAGTAATGATCCTCTATGGAGTAATCATCAAGCCTATGAGCCTTTCAGGGTGGATGGTTCTCAGAAAGATTCAACACTCTTTAACCTTACGCTATGCGAGGGGCTAGAGCATGGGGATGCTTCTGCTGTGCATATCGACCAGAGTGGAGATGATGTGGCGGTTAAGGTGGACCTCTGGGAGGATAAACTATCCTATATTCTCGATATACGCGACCCACGTTCAGATATGATCTTCGCTAGGGTTGCGATTCCACATAATAACAAAGAGTGTGCCGTAACGCTAATGGGAAGTGATCAACAGCGAAGAGCAGGGTTGGATAATGCTATAATTCTGTGTTTTATGTTCTTTACTCTTCCGCTAAGAACGCTATTTATTCACGCCTCCTCGGTGCTATATCGAGGTAAAGCATACCTCTTTATTGCAAAGAGCGGTACGGGTAAGAGTACACACTCTAAGATGTGGATGCGTACACTCTCTGATGTTGAACTGCTCAATGATGACCATCCGATTATTAGGGTGCAGAGTAGTGGCGAGGTTATAGCCTATGGGTCACCGTGGAGCGGTAAGACACCGTGCTATAAGGATCTATCGGCACCATTAGGTGCGGTGGTGAGGATTACTCGTGCCCCTGAGAATAGATTACATAGACTATCGACCTTTGAATCCTACGGCTCGCTTATGACTAGTTGTGCCGGGATTAACTACCTCTCTAGGCTTGCGGATCTAAAGAGTGAGACCCTTGGTGATATTATCGGTAGCGTTCCGTGCTTTAGGATGGAGTGTAGAGCCGATAGCGAGGCGGCAGAGGTCTGTGCAAATGGAGTTGTAGGGTAATGAAGAGGGTTCAGAGACCAAATAGCGAACTTATTGGCGATGTGGTTCAGCTTCTGGAGCAGGGAACTAGAGTCACCCTAAGGGTAAAGGGCAATAGTATGCTACCGACCATAAAGGGCGAGAAGTATAGCGTTGAGCTAGAGATGGCAGAGAGCTATGTAGTGAGCGATATTGTGCTTGCCGAGGTGAAGCCAGATAGCTACGTTATCCATAGAGTTGTGGAGATAGTTGGCAGGGATGTTGTACTGATGGGTGATGGAAATATCAAGGGCATCGAGAGGTGCACACTAGATAATATCAAGGCTAAGGTTATAGCAATCATAGACTCTAAGGGGCGACGCAGAGAGTGTACCGCTAAGGGACAGATGCGATTCTTTAAGTTTTGGAGGGCGCTAAAACCGATTAGGAGATATATCCTAGCAATATATAGACGAATAATATAATAGAAGATATGAAGATAGTAGATGGATTTAAGCTAAGAGCGATTGGTGGCGAGAATATCGTTGCAGGTGAGGGTACAGCACAGCTGAACTTTAATAAGTTAATTGCGCTGAATGCAACGGCGGCATGGCTATGGAATGAGCTAGAGGGCGTTGAGTTCGATGTCGAGATGGTAGCCGGTATGCTACATAGCCAGTATGATATTACCGAAGAGATGGCTCACAGCGATGCTAAGGCAATCGTTGAGCGATGGGCCGAGATAGGCATAATCGAATAGTTATGAGGCTGCACGGAGATGAAACTAAGCAGTTCTTTGCGCTACTTAGGGCAGGACTGTGGGGCGAGGAGGTAGATCCTGCGCTCTTCTCTGGTGTGGTTAATTGGGGGGTGATATACTCCCTTGCTCAGATGCAGACCACCATTGGAGTGGTGGCAGATGGTATAAATAGCCTGCCTCAGGAGCTAATGCCAAAGAGGGAGGTGTTGATGCGATTCCATAGCTTTGTAGTTAGAAATGCCCAAGCGCATAGCCTAATTAATGAGAGGCTAGGGGAGGTTGTCGCTAAGATATCGGAAGTTGGAAGGGTGCCAATACTGCTAAAGGGGCAGGGTGTGGCGAGTTGCTACCTTGAACCTGAAAAGAGGCAGTGTGGCGATATAGATCTTTATATTGGCGAAGAGTACTTCTCTGTGGCGTGCGAATTGATTAGTCACTGGGTTGATAGCAATGGCGAGCCTATGGTTAGTAATATAAAGTATGGCCGCAGAGATATGGTCTTTGTATATCGAGGGGTGACTGTTGAACTTCACCATACGGCTCTAACACTCGATAATATCCTACGAGAGGCTAAGATGCAGAGGTGGTCATATAGAATGCTCCACCAGAGGGAGGCAAATGTCGTAAATATTGGTGGGCAGAGTATCTTGACTCCGCCGACAAATTTCGATGCACTATATATATTCTACCATATGTGGTACCACTTTATTGGTGGCGGGGTAGGGCTTAGACAACTATGTGACTGGGCTAGATATCTATATGTTCACCATAGAGAGATTGATACGGAGGAGTTAGAGGCAGACCTTAGGAGCTTTAAGATGTTAGCAGTATGGCGAGCATTTGGAGGGCTGCTCGTGGAGTATCTAGGAATGGATAGCTCGAAGTTTCCGCTGTATGATTCAACCATTAGTAAGGGACGAATTGCAGCGATAGCCTCACAGATTATTCGTGAAGGGAACTTCGGATTCCACGACCCCGTGCTTAGTAAGCGACCAAAGGGGTATATCACAGGTAAGCTATGGCGTGGATACTATATATCTATTCGTAATCTATCGGTCTTTAGGATATTCCCTGCAAAGACCCTCGCTAGCTTTCCCTACTTTATCTACCACGGTGTGGTTGCTGTCTTTAAGGGACGATAATTG
>CAYJFH010000020.1:0-26588 GCA_964369485.1 uncultured Rikenellaceae bacterium
GTGTGATCTCGACAGGATTCGAACCTGTGGCCGACAGATTAGAAATCTGTTGCTCTATCCAGCTGAGCTACGAGACCGTTCTCGTTTAGGAAGTGCAAAGATAGAGAAAAAATATATAATTCCAAAATTTTTAATTTAAAATCTACCGTTGCACTCCCAAAAAAGCTGCTACATACCGTCCTCGACATTCCAAACAAAGGCTCTAGTGCCCTGTTCTTCGGTCTCGGAGTTGAGTTTGCGGAGTTTGCAGAGTAGAGGTTCAACTTGTGAATCCTCTACCACTGAGATAATTGCGCTATTCTTCGCTGGCCAAGTGTGGTTGCCGTAGTGTGGCTCACCCTTTACAGATCCACGACCCGTAACGTTCTCCCACTGTGTAAAGCCACGAAGTGATAGTTTATCGAGGATCTCCATAATCACGTCAGTTAGAGCCTGATTATATACAATCATTACTGCTTTCATATTTTTTTGCTGTTTTTTTAAAGGAAATGTTTATACTTTGGTTAGTCATTGTCACTAAATCTGCGCTCATTCTTTCTACGCTGTTTCTTTAGTCCTCGCACCCCGAATATAGTGTAGACAACAGGTATCACAAATAGCGTTAGGATGGTCGAGAATGTAAGGCCACCAATTACGGCAATACCCATCGGCTGCCACATCTCCGAACCCTCACCAAATCCAATAGCTAGCGGTAGCATACCTAGGATTGTAGTGGCAGTGGTCATAAGTACTGGACGAAGTCGAGACTTACCCGCTGCGATTACCGCTTGTGATAGCGCCACACCACGCTCACGGAGTAGGTTGATAAAGTCCACCATCACAATACCATTCTTCACCACGATACCCACCAGCATTATGGCTCCGATAAGTGCGATGACCGATAGTGCAGTATTCGATATCCAAAGGGCAAGGAATACACCGGTAAATGCAAATGGAAGAGAGAATAGGATGATAAATGGCATAGAGAATGACTCAAACTGCGTTGCCATCACGATATACACTAGGATAATGATAAGTAGAAGTAGAGTTACCATATCTGCGAATGACTCCTGCTGGTCCTCTAGCGCACCACCAATCTCAATAAATGTACCTTGTGGAAGAGTGATCTCTGCTAGCATCTTATCGATATCTACGGCAACTTCACTCATCGCCGCGCCCGAAAGGCTCACATCGATACCGACCATACGCTCACGATTTTCACGCTCGATAGTAGGTGGAGCGAACTCCTCGACAACCTTTGCCACGTCGCTAACTCGAATTGGTTTACCCATTTGGTTATAGACTTGGATATTCTCAACCTCTTGGATACTAGTTCTAAATGGCTCTGCATACCTTACATAGATATCGTACTCATCGCCATCCTCGCGGAATTGCGAGGCAAGGAGGCCATTGATTCTATTGCGGACTGCCATCGAAACAGTAGCAGTTGTGAGTCCATAGTATCCTAGGCGCTCTCTGTCGAACTCAAGGCGGAACTCCCTACGCAGGTCATCTCTCGAAAGCTTAACGTCAGTTGCCCCCGGGATAGCCTCGATCTTACCCTTTAGAAGGTTTGCGAGGCTGTCGGTAACGTTCATATCATATCCGAAAACCTTTACTTGGATATCGGCAGCTGCACCAGTCGGAGAGTTACCACCAACAGTCACCGAACTCTCAACGATCTCAGGCAAAGAGGCAAAGTCTGCACGGATCGAGTCCGCAAGTTCAAATACTGAGCGTGTGCGCCCCTGATCTGTCGGAGCAAACATAGTGTAGTTGATGATATGCGTACCAGTATTTGACATAATAGCTGAGAAGGCGTCTGTACCGTCAGATGCACCAGTACTAGTCGAGATAACTGAGATCTCAGGGTACTTAGCAGCTATGATTGAGTCTAGTTCACGTGCAATATTCATTGAGTACTCCACGCGCGAGCCTAGGTCAACCTTTACTGTTGCCGTTAAGTTACCATCATCGACCTTAGGGAAGAACTCCGAAGGGACAGTTCTAAATATGTAGATACTACCTATAAATAGCGCAGTTGCAATACCAAGTACCAGACTACGATGCGAAACTACCCAAGCAAGGGCGTTACCATAACCATTGTCAAGTCTATCTAGGAACTTATCGATTGGTTTGAATACCTTAGCTAGACCCTTATAGCTCTTGCTCTTCTCGAAGCGAAGCATAAGTGAGCTAAGCATAGGAGTAAGTGTAATAGCTGCCACTGTCGATACCACTGTTACAAGGGTAACGATCCAACCTAGTGACTGGAACATAATACCTGCAATACCAGTTAGCATAGTTAGTGGAAGGAATACAGCCACAATTACAAGTGTAGTGGCGATAACGGCTAGCCATACCTCATTTGTTGCATAGATTGCCGCCTCCTTCGGCGAGCTACCACGCTCAATGTGCTTGGTGATATTCTCTAGTACTACGATGGCATCATCTACCACCATACCAATTGCAATGGAAAGTGAAGATAGTGAGATAACGTTTAGTGAACCTCCCGATATCTTAAGGTAGATAAACGATACAATAAGAGATACTGGGATAGTTAGTACGATGATAAATGTAGCTCTCCATCTACCTAGGAAGAATAGTACTACAATTACTACGAATAGGAATGCGAATAGGATAGTCTCGGTAAGTGAGTTGATACTCTTCTGGATATTGTCCGAGAAGTCAGTAATAATACCGATCTGTACATCTGGCGGAAGGCTATTCTGAATTGCAGGGAGTGCCGCTTTGACCTCATTTGCAATATCAACAGTATTTGCGCCCGACTGCTTTTGGATAACGATACGAACGCCTAGCTCACCATTTACCCTCTCATCGATAGATATCTTCTTTAGTGTGTCCTTAATCTCTGCGATATCAGATAGGAATACCTGTCTGCCGCCACTATTGGCAACAACGATTCTCTCCATATCATCTGCTGAATCGAACTCACCTACAGCCCTAACATTGATAGTCTGGCTACCGATATCTAGGCTACCGCCCGGAGTGTCAAGGTTCTCTGCTGAGATTATTTGCCCTAGTTGCTCTACAGAGATACCGTAGCCCTCCATCTTTCGAGGGTCAACATTCACTTGAATCTCACGCTCATTTGCCCCCGATACACTAACTGCACCGATACCGTTGATACGGTTAAGGGTATTTACTAGTTTGTCGTCAAGGATCTTATAGATCGCCTCATATGATGTCGATGCAGTTGCATACAGCACCATAATTGGCATCATCGAGGTCGAGAACTTAAATATTGAGGGGTTCTCCGCCTCCTCTGGTAGCATACTCTCAATACGAGAGAGTGCATCTCGAATATCATTGGTGGCGACATCGAGATCCGTTCCCCACTCAAACTCTAGAGTTACAATAGAGATATTGTCCGATGAGCGAGAGGTTATTTCCTTTAGGTCATCAACTGTATTTAGGTTATCCTCTAGGATTCTCGATATATTAGTCTCGATATCTTGGGCATTTGCACCAATATACGAGGTGTAGACAGTAATTGTCGGTAGCTCCATCTCTGGATACATATCCACCGAAAGTGTACGTGCAGAGTATAGACCAAATACGATAACACCGATAAATATCAGTATTGTCGATATGGGCTTTCGCACGGAAGTTTCATATATTTTCATAGTTGCTTTTGAATTTTTTTGTGCTTCTAAAAAAAAAGGTGATTAGTGAGTCTTTAGTCTAAGAGATTACTTAATAACCTCAACCTTATCACCGTGGATTAGTCTCTGCATACCTGCAATTACTACCTCCTCGCCACCATTCATACCCGATAGGATCTCATACTTATCTCCCACGATTCTACCAACCTCTACAGTGCGACGCTCCACACTCTTTGTCTCAGGATTATAGACAAATAGGTAGCGCTCCGATGAGCCTTGTTGCTTCTGTACTGCGATATCTGGAACTAGAACGTGCTGCTCTGTGCCGAAGTTCATCACTACGTTACATAACATACCCGGGCGTAGTTCGCCACCCTTGTTGTTTACAGTAACTTCGATCTTGAATGTACGAGTTGAGGCATCGATTGCAGGGTAGATAAGTGAAACCTTACCCGGGAATAGTTGATTTGGGTAGATCTCAAGTGCAATATCTACCTCCATTCCACTCTTAACTAGAGGGAAGTACCTCTCAGGGATATTTGCAACGACCTTTAGTCTGTCGATCTGCATAATTGTAAGGATACCACCTGTTCCGCCCGGCATATATACATCACCCGGGTCGAAATTCCTAGCAGTTACAACACCACTAATAGGAGTTGAAAGTACAGCATTCTCCTTTAGGTTCTCTACCGAGTGGCGAGATACGTCAAGTTGAGTCTTCTGAGCATCTAACTGTTGCTTGCTGATACCGCCACTATTGTATAGCTCCTCCATACGCTTGTAGTCACGCTCTAGGTTCGATAGTTGAACCTCCGCTTGGAGGTATTGGTAGTCGTCCATCTTAACTAGGGTCTGACCCTTGCGAACATTATCACCAACCTCAACTAAGATATTCTTGATGCGTAGACCAAATGCAGGAGATATATTATTGATTAAAAATGGATCGATAGTAGCTGTAAATCTCTCGCTTTGGGCTACATCCTCTACATTAACGCTAGAGGTCTTGACCTGAGTAAGTTTAACTTGCTCAGTGGTCTGGGCATTCTGTTGCTCGCCGCCACAGCTTGTGAGCGCTAGTGCCAAAAGAGGTAGTGCCATTGCGGCTAAAATTCTTCTTTTCATTGCTTTTGTTTCTATGTTTTTCGTTTTTTAATTTTTTCTTAGATTCTGCCACTCTAGAAATCAGTACCTAGAGTCTTATCGTAGTCAGCTCTTGCTACCATATAGTTATAGATAGCTTCGCTATAGTTCATATCTGCTTGGATAAGTTGTACTTGTGCTTGGTTTACCTCAACGATAGTACCCATTCCGCTCTCATATCTCGTTACTGCAATTGAGTAGCCACGCTCTGCCTGCATAGTTCCCTCTAGGTTAGCCTCCATCTGGCGCTTTGCCGAGAGGATATTGCTAACTGCTACCTGCGCCTCAACACTTAGGCTCTCCTCTAGGTACTCCTTTTGGGTTGCAAGTTGACTCTGCTGGTTCTTAATCTGTCTCTCCTTATTTAGCTTAGTGAAGCCATTGAAGATAGGGATCTCTAGTTGTAGACCCACAAGCGCTGTTCCTCTCCACTCATACGATCCAATATTTAGGTCGTTGCTCTGAGTAAGGACTTGGTATGAACCGAATGCCGCAAGGGTAGGGAGCTTTAGTGACTCTTGGATGTTAAGTTGACTCTCTAGCATCTTAGTCTGGATATCTAGTAGCTCAAGGTCAGCATTTTCGCTAAGGTCGATATCGAAGTTGTGATCTTCGTTGATATAGTCAACGTATGAAGTAAGATCCTCCTTTAGGTCAATGTTTGTCTGAAGTGGAAGGCCTAGTAGCATATTTAGCATTAGGCGTGCATTGTAGTTAGCACTCTGTGCTGCGTATAGCGTTGGGTTTAGGTTGCTAAGCTGTACCTTCGATGTGATAAGGTCATACTCCGATACTACACCTTGGTTGTAGGCATTTTGGCTATTCTCTACTACCTCTTCGGCTAGCTTGATATTCTCTTGGATAAGTTGTAGTGAGCTCTCGGTAAGTAGTACTTGATAAAAGCCCTTTTTTACTTGGTTCGAGAGTTCGATCTTCGAAGAGCGAGCCTTCTCTACAGCCTCTAGCATCTGCTGGTCGTTGAGCTTTAGTGTCTCATAGAGAGTCGGTGCAAATAGCGGAATTGAGAGTGATAGCCCGCCAGTGAAGCTATTGTCGAAGCCCATCTCCATCGCCCCGCCAGTGCCCGGGCCAAAGATACCCTCAGGCATAAACATCACCTGCGAGAGGATGTTGTAGGTGTACTGTCCCGATGCGCTAAGGCTAGGTAGTAGATTCCCTGAGGTCTCCTTGCGTACGTAATCTTGACGCTCTATCTCCTTATTTGCAATTAGAATTGTTGGGTTTTCGTTTAGTGCAATCTCAATTGCCTCGCTAAGGCTTATTGATATCGAATCACCGCTCATTGCCACAGTGCCGTCTGCTGATATTGGTTGCTGTGCTGTACTGGCTAGTGAAAGTGTAGCTAGTAGGGCTAGAACAAATTTTCTTCTCATTTTTCTTCTGCTATATTTTATTTTTACTTTTCTTGATTACTCATTACTCCATCTATCTTATTGATGCCCTTTGTAGTGGCAATACCTCTAAAGAAGTGGATAAACATATATTTAAATGCCTCGAAAGGCGATATTTTACTTACCATCCCAACTCTCTCGTAGTTGTTCATAAGGTTGAATATAGACTCCATAATCACATATACTGCGAATTTGATGTCAATATCCTCCTTTATATAGCCCATTGCCACCCCTTCGTTTATCCCAATGACCATATTCTTGTATAGCTCTTCGTAGTGTGGGATAAAGTACCTATTGTACAGGTCGGGATAGTGCTTTTTGATATCATTTGATATCTGGCCGTGGAGCATAAAGTCCTTCTCGATTTCACTAAGCAGAACAAATAGCTTATCGATTATATCATCCGATTGCTCCGCTACTCTTGCCTTTCTGTCGCTGTAGGCCAACATAAGAAACTCGATAATTGCAATAATGAGCCCCTCTTTGTCTGTGAATTGCTCATAGATAGTACGCTTCGATACCCCGATATGTTGGGCAACGCTATCCATAGTAGTTCGGCGAACTCCGCCAACCTTCATAAGCTCTAGGCTACCTCTGATTATTCTCTCTTTAATCTCCATTAAAGTTCCGTTGAAAGTTTAAATTCTCTTTTGTTTGCTATAAAATTCAGTGCAAAAGTAGTGCAAAAAACTAAATAAACAAAAAAAGTTTTCAAGTTTTTCTTACTTCAGTTGTGTCAGCAAAGTATTATTGTTAAGATTATGATATTGCACGATAATTGATTTGGAAGATTTATAGTAGTTTTGTATCTTTGTTTCAATCTATTGTATAATTAGTAATTGAGGGAAATTATGGAGCAGATATACAACCGCGAGCTAAGTTGGTTAGAGTTTAATGATAGAGTTCTCCAAGAGGCGCAAGATCCAAGTGTACCACTTATTCAGAGGCTTCGTTTCTTGGGTATATACTCTAATAATCAAGACGAATTTATAAAGGTAAGGGTGGCAAACCTTATCCGCTACTCCTCGCTCAATGAGAAGAAGCAACCAAAGATGACTGGCGGACTTCAGCCAGCCCACCTACTCTCGCTTATCAATGCACGAGTAAATAGCTCTCAACGAAAGTTCCGCGACACATACCACGATATACTCAAGCAGCTCGAGGAGGAGAATATATATGTAGTTGACCACACAGAACTCAACGAAGAGCAGGAGGAGTTCTGTAGGGAGTACTACCAATCTATAGTAAGCATAAGGCTCGTGCCGATACTTCTGCGCAAGAGGGTGGCGACTCCATTCCTTCCAGATGGTAGGGCGTACCTTGCAGTAAAGATGGATAATGTTCGTAGCGCACGCTTTGCCGTAATTGAGATTCCAGTTAGTGATGCCTGTCCTCGCTTTATAGTACTGCCATCTGGTGCAGATAGGGTAGATATTATATTCCTAGACGATATTATTCGCCTCTGCCTAGATGATATATTCTTTATGTTTAACTATGAAACAATTGAGGCTCATACATTTAAGTTGGTGCGAGATGCGGAGCTGACCTTGGATGATGATGTAAGCAAGAGTATGACTCAGAAGATGCGAGCAGGTATCGATCAGAGGGTTAAGGGTCGCCCAGTGCGACTTATATATGACTCGCAGATGCCATCCGATACCCTCTCGATGATAACTAAAAAGTTAGGCTTTAAGACCACCGACCAGATAGATGCAGGCAGTAGATACCACCTTATGCGTGACCTTATGAAGTTCCCTAAGGTAGATAAAGCGCTGGAGAATAAGAATCCTGCACCAATGCGCCATCCGCTTATTAAACCGTCAGAGAGTATTCTAAAGGTGGTTAAGCGCAAGGATATACTCCTATGCTATCCATACCATACATTCCAGCCATTTATAGATATACTTCGTGAGGCAGCAGTTGACCCGATGGTTCACTCAATATCAATTACGCTTTACCGTACAGCAAGCCACTCTAAGGTTATCAATGCACTAATCAATGCAGTGAAGAATGGTAAGCAGGTGACGGTGATGGTGGAGCTAAAGGCTAGGTTCGACGAGGAGCAGAATATCGTAAATACTAGAATGCTCCAAAATGGCGGGGTGAGGGTTATCCATAGCCTTGACTCTGTAAAGGTTCATAGTAAGTTGGTGCTAATTGAGCGCTCTGAGGGGACTAACCCAAGTAAGGGTTATGTATATGTGGGTACGGGTAACTTTAATGAGAACACCGCCGGGATATATAGCGACTTTGGGCTATTGACTGCCAATGACGATATTGCAGAGGATGCTCGCAAGGTCTTTGATTACCTTCAAAATACACATAAGCACTATAGTTTCAAGAAGCTAGTGGTCTCTCCATATGATATGCGAGACTATATTGCGAATCTTCTCGATAATGAGATAAGGCATGCTAAGAAGGGTAAAAAGGCGTACTTCTACGGGAAGTTTAATGGACTAACCGACGAGAAGTTGATAATGCATATGTATAGAGCATCGGAGGCAGGGGTAAAGATTCGCCTTATGGTTCGTGGCGCTTGTTGTCTTCAGGCTGGTATTAAGGGAATGAGCGAAAATATAGAGGTGCGTAGTGTTGTGGATAAGTACCTAGAGCACGCTAGATTGATAATCTGCTACAATGGTGGTAAGCCTACGAGCTATATCTCCTCGGCAGATATTATGACTAGAAACCTAAACCGCAGGGTGGAGGTTGGAGTCAATATCCTTAGCCCGGATGTCCATAAAACTATTGTGGATTACTTTGAGATAGGGTGGCGTGATAATGTAAAGGCACGTCTGGTTGAATACCCATATGAGAATAAATACGTTGTAAGAGAGGAGGGAGATGAGGCTCACCGTAGCCAAGTGGAGCTATATGACTATTTTGCTAATAAAAATGGAAATTAAGAGATGGATCGACAAACTTTAGCGGCTATCGATATCGGTAGTAATGCAATTCGACTACTTATTAACTATGTAGAGAATCAGGGAAGTAGGGTAGATTTTAAGCGTGCAGCATTTGTTCGTGTGCCAATTCGCCTAGGTGAAGATGTATTTACCACGGGTGAGATAGGTGAGCGTAAGCGTGAGAGGCTATGCGATGCGATGAAGGGCTTTAAAGCGCTGATGCAAACCTTTAATGTGCAGGCATATAGGGCGTGTGCAACTAGTGCTATGCGTGAGGCTCGTAATGGTGGCGAGGTTATCGACTATATCTTAAAGCAGAGTGGCATTAATATCGAAATTATCTCTGGTAAGGAGGAGGCTCAAACTATCTTCGAGGCAGGCGATATTGCAGGGCTTATGAATAGCGATCAAACCTACCTCTATGTCGATGTGGGAGGCGGTAGTACCGAAGTTACGGTGTATGCTAACCATAAGCCAGTGATGAGCGAGTCATTCCCAATCGGAACGGTGCGTATGATCTCCGAGGCCGTAGGTAAAGATGAATTTAGAAACTTTAGAGAGTGGTTGCAGACCAAGGCGCTGCCATACTCACCAGTGGCAATCATTGGATCGGGTGGTAATATCAATAAGATACATAAACTCTTGGGCAAGAAGGATAATAGAGAATCGCTGCGCTATGTGGAGCTAAAGATACTCTATGGCCAACTCAAGAGTATGAGCTACGATGAGCGTATAAATAATATGGGGCTTAATGCCTACCGTGCTGACGTGATTATGCCAGCACTAAAGATATTCTTGACCTCATCTAAGGTCTGTAAGATAGATAAAATTATAGTGCCGAAGATTGGACTCGCAGATGGGGTTATCCACCACCTCTATGAGCAAAATTTCGGCTAATGGAGTGATTTATTTTTGAAAATATATGTTTGATAGTAATCTCTTTGATGTAGTAGGGGTAGTTAGTAGTGTTGTAATATTTATGCTAGGAGTAATCCTAGTATATATTCCTGTACCTAGGACTGAGGGGTGGGATGATTTTAGGCAGATGAGGATATACCTTGTTGCCGCCTACCTAATACTCGCATTGGTAGGGGTAGTAAATAATGTAGTTGAGATACCCTCGCAGAGTAGCGGTGGTGTGCCGAGTGGGAATCTCTCCTACCTCGAAAGGCTTATTGTGCTATTTATTGCATCGTTCCAAGCCCTGCTATTTACCGCCACAAACTTAACATTTATACGCTCACGTTTCGTTAGGTTTAGAAATATGGCGGGTAATTCAGTCGCTATATTTGTAGTGGCTCTTATCTGCTTCCCACTACTTAAGACAGAGTACCATCAAATAATGATATACGTTGCAGGTGCACTCTATGGCATACAGCTTATAGCATATACGGCTATATTTCAGCGTGAATTTGAGCTAGCAGTCAAGCGCTTAGAGGAGCACTATGATGATAATATGAAGGTGCGTATCGAATGGATTCGTCTCTGTTACTATAGTGCTTTAGTGGTTGGTGTCGCTGCATTCTTGCTCTCGGTTCTACCTGTCTCTAAACAGTACTACACATACTTTACTATACTCTATACTATCTACTATCTCTATATCCTTTCGCGAGTGATTTACTATCGTATTAATGCGAAATTTATTATAGAGGCACCAATCTCTATTGAGCCAGAGGAGGTGAAGCAACCGCTAGTAGAGCCTATGAAGGACTATAGCTTCGATATGTCGAAATATGATGAGCTGGAGCAGAGGCTAGAGGAGTGGGTCGAGCTCAGAAAGTACATAGCATCGGATGTTGCGACAAATGATATTGTGGCTGAAATCGGAGTTTCTCGCCGTCTATTTTCGTCGTACTTTACCCAAAAACATAATACAACCTTTAGGAAGTGGCGCCAAGATCTTAGGCTCGAAGAGGCAACTAAAATCTTAGAGAATCCTGAATATATTAAGGTCAGTGCGATATATCAGATGGTAGGTTTCAGTGATGATGGTAACTTCTATAGGGAGTTTCATAAGAAGTACGGAACATCGCCAGCTAAGTATCGTAAGCGTTTTGTAGAGTAGTTGTTCAGTTACGTGTGAACTTTACTCCCCAATAAACTCTATAAAAGGTACTGTGTAAGTTGTAGTGACAAACTTTACAGTACCTTTATTCTTGTATTATATTGATATATATGCTATCTTGCACTCAAGAAAAAGGCACAAGTGTCTAGTGCTTATTTCTTAATGTAGGATATATTTTTCATGGTAATTTTTAACCAAAACTGTTAAAAAACCCGATCTATTTCCAAGTGGCCATAGCATAATAGTGGGATGTTATAATGGCTGCAAAATAGATATATAACAGTTAGTAGAGGGGGCATCCGAGAGCGGATGCCTCTATTTTTTTATAGTGTCAGAGTAAACCTTTTGATGCTTTTAGATTCTAAAGTAGTAGAGAGGCACAGAAGAGAGCTTCGCACGTAGTACTAACTAAAAATTAATGAGACTATGAAGACGATGAAGATGATAGCAGCAACACTTATGTTACTAACAATCTCTACCAGCGCTGCACTGGCACAAAGAAATGGTCATAATGACAATCGCTATAATGATAGACACCACAATGACCGCCACGATGATAGGTATGATGACCGTTATGATAACAGGCACCATAACCACAACCATAACAACCATAAATATCAGATAGAGCGCCACGCAAAAGCACTAACTAATGCTATGGCACACGACCTTAGACTCTCGAGACGTCAAATCGACAATATCTATCGAATTGCAAAGCGTAAGGCGAGGTATCAATTTGACCGTGACGGACTTACTCGCAGAGAGCATAGAGAAATTATAAGTGATATCCATAGAGTGCTAGATAGTAGACAAGAGCATATGTTCTATCGTGTTAGACACCGCTACGGACTATAAGAAAGTTAATTAAAATTAAAAAGAAAAGAAGTTATGAAAGCATTAAAGATAGTAGTATTAGGCTTAGCGCTAGGATCGCTAGCAATAAATTCAAGCTGTGCATCGGTTTCAAACCATCGACCTCCACACCACACCGAAGATCGTTATGATCGTAGAGAGTCTCCAGATGAGAGAGCAGCAAGGCAGATGACAGAATCGATGGCAAGGGATCTAAGGCTATCTAGTAGCCAATATGATAGGGTCTATAAGATAGCGCTTCGCTACCAGAGGTATAAAAATGACCGAAAGGGACTAACCAGCAGTGAGAGAAGGAGTATTAATAATGACCTTTTCAAGGTGTTAGATCGTAGACAAGAGGAGGTCTTTAAGCGTATTAGAACACGCTACGGACTATAGAGAGGTAGATAGTAAAGCAGGAGCGGTTATTCCAACTATGGGGATAACCGCTCCTTATCTATTAAAGATGCTTCTCTAGTATGTCGATTGCCTCTAAGCACATTCTGCTATTGTGGTAAGGGCACTTCCAAAATCCAGCCTTCGGTTCCGAGACTTTGGTATTGCCATTAATATCTCGACTCCACCACCACTCTCCGCCACTATGGTCAATGATATTCTCCTTAGTGTAGTTCCAACACTTAATGGCAAGGTCGTAGTACCTCTGCTCGCCGCCGTGAAAGTGCCATAACCAAAGTAGGCCAACAACTGCCTCGGCTTGAGTCCACCAAACTCTATCGGTATCTAGGTGGCCACTCTGCTCTAACTCCGAGACCATACTGCCATCCTCGACTATCCCTTGAATAGATACATCTCCGATTCTGCGGGTAATATCCTTAATACGCCCCTCTAGTTCGGGGTGGTCGATAACCATCGCCGCCTCATATATCAACCACGAAGCCTCAATGTCGTGGCCATAGGAGATAGTATTACTACTGCGCATCCAATCCATATCGAAGAATAGCGATAGGTGTCCGCTCTCTGGGTTATATATCCTATCGGTAAAGATAGCTATAAGCCTATCAATTGAAGTCCTTAGCTCTTCGTCTCTCCATACCCTATATAGGTTTGTGTATGGCTCAATTATATGGAGGTGAGTGTTCATACTCAGCGGGTAGTTCTCATCACGCTCACTTAGGCGCATATCCTCAATTTCGCCCCACTCCCTTGTACGAGCCTCGATATATCCACCACTCTGTGTGTCATAGGCGTACTTCTCAATAGTCCTATATAGCTCCTTGGCGTACTCTAGCGACTCGCTATCGCCAGTAGCCCTACTATATTCGCTAAGGCCATAGATTGCAAATCCGATTGCGTAGAACTGCTTCTTGGTATTTAACGGCGTGCCATTAGCACTAAGTGACCAGTAGATACCACCGAACTCCCTATCGTAGAACTTCTCTAGGAGGTACTCCTTAGCCCACTTTGCAGCCTCTAGGTGCTCACTCTTCCCACCCGTGCGGTAGGCTGCCGAGAAGCTCCATAGAATCCTAGCGCAGAGTATAGAGCCACGCTCTGCCGCTGTGTCAATAGTTCCATCTGCTCGCATCTCCCCGTAGAAACCCCCATTTGGGTCACGCATCTTCTCTATCCAGAACTCTAGGATATTACTATCAAGGGTCTGCTGAAATTCATTAATTAGACTCTCCATATTTTTATCTATTTAATTTACTGGTAATCTCCTTCATTCTCCTTTGGTTAAGTGGGTATAGCGCCATAATTGCCGCCCCTATAAGGCAAGCAAGCCCCGGAATCCAACTCATAAGTGCTAGTAGGCCATCGAGTGTAGAGGCGCTCTGTGTAGCTATTACTCCATTCTCTGGGGTTTCGTAGCCGTAGATAACCAGCAGCCACATAACTAGGTAGCCACCTAGTGCACCGCCGAACTTCTGAGCCATCGATGACGATGAGAATATTAGCCCCACTGAGCTGCGTCCGTTGCGTAGCTCCGAGTAGTCCGCCACATCGGCAAACATACTCCATATTAGCGGAAGAGTTACACCTGCCCCAACTGAGATTAGCACCTGTAGAAGTAGCATCATCCAGTAGTCCGTAGTTGTAGTGCCGCCATAGAACCAGAATGCAAGGGATAGTACGCCCGAGAATATCACTGCTGCTATATATGCCCCACGCTTACCGATTCTCTTAGATAATGGAACGGCTATAATAACTCCTAACATATTGGCAATCTCGCCAATAGATAGGAATATTGCTGCCGAAAGTACGATGTTATATCCAAAAAATTCACCCAGTACGCCACTCTGCCCAACATAGTCAGCAAAGAAGTATGCGGCCACACCGCCTCTAATTGAGTTGAAGATAAGAACAGCTATTGTTGCAGCTAGGAGTATCCACCACGGTTTGTTGCCCGCTAGTGCCTTTAGATCTTTACGAATTGAGCCCTTAGTTGCACTCTGCTTAATCTTCACATTCTCCTTTGTCATAAGGAATGTAAGGACGAAGAATATAAGGCATATTGCAGAGACTACAACCATCGCATATTGCCACGAGGTAGGGTCGTTCGCAGGGTTCGCTACCCCCATTGAGCTACCGAACATATCGCGAATTGGCTCAAAGATAGCAAGTGCCACGAAGCTACCGCCATAGGCAAAGAACATCCTAAATGCAGAGTAGGTGGTTCGCTCCTTTGAATCCTTGCTCACAACCGCTAGCATCGCTCCATATGGGACGTTAATTGCGGTGTAGACCGTCATCATAAGTATATATGTGGCGTATGCCCAGATAAGTTTGCCCGTGTAGGCGTACTCTGGGGTCGTAAATGTCAATATCCCCACTACTGCAAATGGAAGGGCTATCCATAGTAGATATGGACGATACTTACCCCAGCGTGTCGAGGTTCTATCGGCTATAATCCCCATCATAGGGTCAGATATTGCATCCCATAGCTTTGTGATTAGTAGTAACATTGCGGTATCCTCTAGCCTTAGTCCATAGACATTTGAGTAGAAGAATGGTAGATAGTAGATAAAAATCTTCCAGAACATAGATGACGAGAAGTCGCCAAATCCATATCCAATCTTTTGTGAAAGTTTCCCCATTGTTTAATATTTTTTAAAGGTATTTTGCAAAGAATTCGTTTCTCACTGGCCCCCAATACGTCCAGTCGATAGAGTGTCCCATCTCTGGGAATATGATATAGCTCTTCTTTGACTCTACTAGGTTATACCCTGCAAAGACTGTGTGGGGTGGGCAGGTAGTATCTTGTAGGCCAACTGCAAGTAGTATAGGGCACTCGATCATCGGAGCTAGGTTCTTGATATCGAAGTACGATAGGTTTCTATATAGCTGCTCTTCGCTTAGCCCTATCTCCTTTGCGTGGCTTAGCACTGGATTTGTTGGCCAAGGGGCAATCTTAAAGTAATCTGGGAAGTCGCTTAGGAAGTTTACAAGTGGGGCTGCCGCCTTAATTCGCTTATCAAGAGCGCAGGCAACCATAGTAAATGCGCCACCTTGCGAGCCTCCCTCTGCAAAGATTCTATCTCTATCTACATACTTTAGTTGATCTACAAAGTCAATGGCACGCACTACATCCATATATGCACCACGGTAGTAGTACGTATTAATGTCGGCTAGGTTATTGATAATCCAATCGCCATAGGTATTCTTCGCCTTGAAGATACCTTGACCACGAACCGAGGCGATATACTCAACCGCATCATTTTTATCAGTTACGTTAGGTTTCCAAGGCTCCGAAGCGTAGCCCATATAGTGGATAAAGGCTGGAAGATTTGCTCCACGCTGAGCGCCTTTAGGTACAGCTAAGTATCCGCCGATAACCTCGCCGCCGAGCGAACGCATTGTTACCTCATATAGGTCACGGTAGTCACTCTCTTCGCCAGCTAACTTCTTTAGTTTGTAGCGAGGGCGCACCTTCTTTAACTCAGATTTTGCACTATCCCAAAATGCGATAAAGTCACCCTGAGAGTCAACCTCAGATACTATCTCTTCGGGATCTACACCCATATAGTACTCCTTTATCATCTCGCCATTGTTGTACAGCTCCACAAGGTAGAATCCAGCCTCTGCTCTAAATGTAAAGGCATAGGTGGTAGAGTCATCTTCGAGGTTATACCAGCAGGTAAAGCTCTGTACCTGCTCCTTAGTGTCAGATAGTACTCTGACCTTTAGTTCGCCCTGTTCCTTACCCCTAGCGCTAAGGTTCAGTACGATTTGAGGATTCTTGTCCCCAGTGAATACCCACCCCTCATTGCGCTCAACCTCAACGGTTAGCTGTGCTGAAGCACCTAGGGTAAGACATAGTAGTGAAAGTAGTGAAAGTAGTATTTTCATATGGTTATCGAAAAAATTTAAAAATGACTAAATATTGATTAGTTCAAATTTAATAATCTTTTTGAAAACTATATGCTATATATTAAATAATAGAAGTATTGGTTAAAATAGTACTATTTCGAGATAGTTTCATTCATAATCGAGGCGGGACTTACTCCTTGCTTTAGCAGTTCGCACATCCTCTCCATATATGGTGCAGTGTGTGAGAAGAATCTCTTATATCCCTCGCATAGGTAGTTCTTGGCTAGAGCCTCACGACTATCTCTGAATCTATGTTTAGGGCATCCACCAGTACATAGGTGGTAGTGTTCGCAGTTGAGGCAGCTATCTGGTAGCCCACTGCGCTTTGAGATGCCGAAGTTGAATTGCGCCTTTGAGCGGTACATCTCCCTTAGCTTTATCTCATTTAGGTTGCCGAGTCTATAGTCTGGATAGACAAAGTGGTCGCAGCTATATACATCGCCATTGTGCTCAATTGCTAGTCCATCACCACAACTTCTAGAGTAGGCGCATAGCCCGCTAGGGACTCCATACCAATTAGCAAGGGTTACATCAAAGAGTTGAATGTAGTACTCACCGATATCCCTCTTGCGCCACTCATCGAAGATATCGCACATAAAGTCGCCGAATCCCTCCGAGCTTACACTCCACGGACTTACAGCTCCTTGCTCTGAGTCCTCTGGTGAGAGTATGCGGCCACGACCGCCAAGGTTGCTCAGTGACTCATCATTTATAAACTCAATGGCAGGGAGGAACTGCATAAATCGACTCCCAATCGCCTTGAAGAAGTTGTAGACCTCAACCCCTCGCCCCTCGCATAGGTTATTGACAACACTCAGGGTATTGAACTCTACGCCGTGTTGTTTAAGGAGCTCAATGGCCTTGATTACACGGTCAAATGTGCCTCGTCCGCCTCCATCTGTGCGGTAGGTGTCGTGTATATCTTGGGGGCCATCAAGTGATACCCCTACAAGTATATCATTTGCCTTAAAGAACTTGCACCAATCGCTATTGATTAGCAGTCCATTAGTCTGAAGTGTATTTACAATCTTCTTGCCACCTGCATACTTCTTCTGGTAGAAGATAGCTTCATTAAAGAAGTCAAGCCCGGCGAGTAGTGGTTCACCACCGTGCCAACAGAAACTTACCGTATCACCCTCTATAGATGATATGTAGTCTGAGATATAGTTACGTAGAGTTGCCTTGGTCATCACCTCACGCGGCTCCATAGAGTAGAGTAGTGACTTATCGAGGTAGTAGCAGTAGGAGCAGCGCATATTGCACCTACTTCCAACTGGCTTTACTAGTGTAGAGAAGTTTGTCGGTAGGGTTAATTTCTGCGCGTCTCTCAGCGTTAGGCTCTTTCTTGTAATTGACATCTTTGTTAGGGTGCAAGTAGATTTAAACTTTTAAAAAAACCTGCAACTCAGCACTCCATTTTAACGAAGTATTGATTTGCAGGTCTGAAAAGTCTTTTGAGTGTGTACTACTTCGCTAGATTGAAATATCTAAAATCTCTAGCTCCATAACACCATTAGGTACAGTAACCTCTACCTTTGCGCCCTTCTTCTTACCAAGTAGCGCCTTTGCAATAGGAGTTCCAATAGAGAGCTTACCCTCCTTGATATTGGCCTCACTCTCGCTAACGATTTGGTAGGTAAACTCCTTAGCAGTTGCTGTATTTCTAAGCGACACTTTATTTAGTATCTGAACATTCTTTGTGCTAATCTTGCTAGTGTCGATAATGCGAGAGTTTGCAATTACGCCCTCTAGCTTAGCGATGCGCATCTCAAGTAGGCCTTGCGCCTCTTTAGCTGCGTCGTACTCTGCATTTTCCGATAGGTCGCCCTTATCTCTAGCCTCGGCAATCATAGCCGAGATAACTGGACGCTCAGCTCTTAGAGTATCTAGGTCGTCCGTTAGCTTTTGCATACCCTCTGCGGTAACGTGATTAATCTGTGACATATCTATTTTACGGTAAATTGTATTTTTTATTTAACTTAATGCTGACACTATAAAAGAGCGTGCCACTGGAACTACTTTTAGTTACAATGGCACCCCGTTTATCAATCAGCCTTGATGCAAAGATAGTAAACTTTTTGTAGTTGTCAAACAATATTTATGCCGAAATATAGAGGCTAAGGCTGAAAAAGGGCTATAGATATTGCAAAAACGTCAAAAAATTTTGTACGCTAAAGATAAAAGCCGTAAATTTGTGGAGTTTGAAAATTGATAGTTACCATACGATTGAGAGGGAGGCCACTGCTGAGATAAAGGAGCGGTCTAGTCGCTTTATTGCATATGCCTATAAAGTGACAGAGGTTGAGCAAGTTGACCCCATTATTGCCTCTATCCGCAAGGAGCACTACTCGGCACGCCACCACTGCTACGCATATAGAATTGGAGCTGAGGGGAAGATTAATCGAGCCAATGATGACGGAGAACCGAGCGGAACGGCAGGCAGACCAATTCTAGGTCAGATGCTTTCGCAAGATGTGAGCGATGTGCTGGTGGTAGTTGTGCGCTACTTTGGAGGTATTCTGCTGGGAACTGGCGGTCTAATATCTGCATATAAGGGAGCGACAGCCGCAGTGCTCGAAGAGGCAGGGCGAGAGCTCAAGGTACTCAGAGTATGGGTCGAACACAGGGTCTCCTATGCCGAACTAGATAGAGCAATGAAGATTATTAAGCGTAGGGAGTTACCCCTCGCACCAATTGAGTATGAGGGCGCGCTATGTCTTCTGCGCATCGAAGTGCGCGAGAGTGAGGTCGATTCACTACTCGAAGAGTTAAATGATAAGTATAGTAAATAAATATAATAGCAAAAAGTTATGCAGAAGAGTTTAGTATCAATCGATGACTTCTCTAAGGAGGAGATTTTACACATTTTGGAGCTTGCGGCACAGTTTGAGGCCAATCCAAATTCAAAGCTACTAGAGGGCAAGGTTATCTCTTCGCTATTCTTTGAGCCATCTACCCGTACACGCCTCAGCTTTGAGAGTGCTGTAAATAGGTTAGGGGGTAGTGTTATCGGATTCTCGGATGCTACGGCAACGAGCGTTAGTAAGGGCGAGACCCTTCACGACACTATCAAGGTGATCTCGAACTACTGCGACCTAGTGGTTATGCGCCACCCAGTCGAAGGGGCTGCAAGGTTAGCTAGCGAGGTGAGCGCAGTGCCAGTTGTAAACGCTGGCGATGGGGCTAATCAGCACCCAACTCAGACACTACTTGACCTATACTCAATTGCTAAAACCCAAGGTAGACTAGATAATATCAATATTATGATGGTCGGCGACCTAAAGTATGGCCGTACTGTACACTCGCTGTTGCAAGCCCTTTCGCACTTCAAGGCTACATTTACCTTTGTGTCGCCAGTGGAGTTGCAGATGCCAATGGAGTATAAGACATTTCTATATGAAAAGGGTATCAACTACTATGAGACCACAGATATGATGGAGCGCATTGAGGAGTGTGATATTATATATATGACAAGGGTTCAAGGTGAGAGATTTGCAGATAATATGGAGTACGAAAGGGTAAAGAATGCCTATATCCTAAGGAGCTCGATGTTAGAGAATACTAAAGATAACCTAAAGATTCTCCACCCACTACCACGTGTAAATGAGATACATAAATCGGTAGATAAGAGCCCAAAGGCATACTACTTCGAGCAGGCTAGAAATGGAGTCTTTGCACGTCAGGCAGTTATTAGCTACCTACTGGGTCTAAAGTAAAATATTTGAAAAGAAAGAGCAGTTATGGAGATAAAGAATAAGAAGATGGAGGTAAGCGCAATTGAGAATGGTACGGTCATTGACCATATCCCTACCTCTGTACTATTTAAGGTATTAGATCTACTTGGACTTGAGACTATCGAGGAGCAGGTAATTATCGCTACGAACCTATCTAGCAATAGAATAGGACGTAAGGCGTTAATAAAACTAGTGGATAGGTACTGCGGTGACTATGAGATGAACTACCTTGCACTAGTTGCGCCTATGGCTAGAATCTCAACTATCAAGAACTTCGAGGTAGTCGAGAAGCGTGATGTTGAACCACCAAAAGAGGTGAAAGGCTTTGTTGCCTGTGCAAATCCAATGTGCATTACCAACCACGAGAAGATTGAGCAGCGATTCAAAGTGCAGATGCACTCAGGCGAGCTAAGGCTTAAGTGTGGCTACTGCGAGAAGAGTACAATGCAGGAGCAGATTGAAATTATTAGAAAGAAATAGATGGCAGAGCGTAGAGGTGATAGGGACTATATCGAGATTAGGGGGGCGAGAGTTCACAATCTGAAGAGTATCGATGTTGATATTCCTCACAATGAACTTGTGGTTATAACTGGACTTTCGGGCTCGGGTAAGTCAACTCTAGCCTTCGATACTATCTTTGCCGAGGGGCAGAGAAGGTATGTCGAGAGCCTCTCGGCCTATGCACGTCAATTCCTAGGAAAGATAGAGAAACCCGATGTAGATAGCATCGAGGGGATCGCCCCAGCGATTGCTATCGAGCAGAGGGTAACGGCTCGCAATGTGCGCTCAACTGTTGGAACCTCTACTGAGATATATGATTACCTAAGGCTACTATTCTCACGAATTGGTAAGACAATTTCGCCCCAGAGTGGCATCGAGGTAAAGGCAAATACTATTATCGATGTGCTAGGGGCAGTCGAAGGGGCTACCGCGGGGCAGAGGATAGTGCTGGGTGTAACGGTAAAGTTCACTCAGAGCGAGGGGTTAGTTAGTGCGCTGATGCAGATAATGAGTGATGGGTGGCAGAGGCTATTTATCCCATCTACGGGAAGTATGGTCTCAATCGATGAGGTGCTCCAAGCTCCGAAGAACTATGAGGCGAGCGAAGTCGTAGTAGTTATCGATAGATTCTCGGGCGGATCAGACGATAGGACGAGAGTTTTGGACTCGGCTACACGTGCCTTTGAGGTTGGAGGCGAGGAGTGTGTGCTATTTCACCTAGAGGGTGATAGTTGGATTGCTCGCAGATTCTCGACAAAGTTCGAGGCCGATGGCATATTATTCGAGAAGCCAACCGAACACCTATTTAGCTTTAATAATCCACTTGGAGCCTGCCCTATGTGTCAAGGCTATGGTAAGGTTACGGGTATCGACGAAGAGTTAGTAGTTCCAGATAAGAGCAAGAGTATATATGATGATGCAATTGTAGCGTGGAGGGGCGAGACTATGAGTTGGTGGAAGAAACAGCTTGTTGAGGCTGCTCCAATCACTGGTATCCCAGTCCATAAGCCATTCTTTGACCTAACAAGAGAGGAGAAGAACTTAATTTGGAGTGGCAATGAGCACTTCGAGGGGCTAAATACATTCTTTACATTCCTCGAAGGGGAGAGGTATAAGATTCAATATAGAGTTATGCTTTCGAGATATACCGGTAAGAGCGTATGTCCAGAGTGCGGAGGCGGTAGACTACGCAAGGAGGCGACCTATGTACATATTGGTGGTAAGACTATCGTAGAGCTAGTAAATATGCAGGTGGGGGAACTTCGTGAATTCTTCAAAGAGCTAAAGCTAGATGATTACGATGCAACAATTGCAAGTAGAGTGCTAGAGGAGATAAACTCTCGCATAGGCTACCTTTGCGAGGTGGGGCTTGACTACTTGAGCCTAGATAGGGGTAGCTCAACGCTTAGTGGTGGTGAGAGCCAGAGGGTAATGCTATCTACATCACTAGGTAGTTCACTCGTAGGCTCGCTATATATCCTCGATGAGCCTAGTATAGGTCTACATCCGAGGGATAATCGTAGATTAATCTCGGTGCTAAAGCAACTCCGTGACGTTGGAAACACCGTTATAGTAGTTGAGCACGAGAGGGAGGTAATAGACGCTGCCGATACACTTATCGACATAGGGCCACTTGCAGGTGAGCACGGTGGCGAGGTAGTGTGGCAGGGTAGAGCTAAGGATATGACCAAGAAGACGACAAAGCGAAGTCTAACGGCTGCATACCTTAGAGGCGAGAGGAGTATAGATATACCTGAGTTTACCCGACAGTGGCGTGACTATATAGAGGTAAAGGGTGCAAGGCAGAATAATCTAAAGGGCATAGATGTAAAGTTCCCATTAGGGGTTATGACCTGCGTTACGGGTGTAAGTGGAAGTGGAAAGTCGTCGCTAGTTGGCGATATTCTATACCCTGCACTGCGCCGTGAGCTGTTAGAAACTGGTGGAAGGGTCGGTGATTTCGACTCACTATCGGGCGATATCAAGAGGGTAAAGAGTGTAGAGTTTGTGGATCAAAATCCGATAGGAAAGGGTTCACGCTCAAACCCTGTAACATATATTAAGGCATACGATGAGATACGTAGACTATTTGCCGAACAACCACTAGCCGAGGCTGGTAGATTAGACCCATCGTCATTCTCATTTAATATCGCTGGAGGGCGTTGCGAGGAGTGTAAGGGCGAGGGAGAGATAAAGGTAGAGATGCAGTTTATGGCCGATGTAGTACTTCCGTGTGAGGTCTGTGGCGGTAAGCGATTCAAGGAGAATATCCTAGCGGTTAAGTATCGAGGCCATTCGATATATGACGTTCTAAACCTTAGCATAGATAGCGCAATTGAGTTCTTCTTGGAAGATAAGCGAAATGATAAGCTAATTAGTAAGATTGTACATAAATTAAAGGTGCTAAGTGATGTAGGTCTTGGTTATGTACGCTTAGGGCAGTCGAGCTCAACTCTGAGTGGCGGTGAGAGCCAGAGGGTAAAGCTAGCCTCATTCCTGCTTAAAGAGCGTGGAGAGGGGCCAATCTTCTTTATCTTCGATGAGCCTACAACGGGTCTGCACTTCGAGGATGTACGTAAACTGTTAATTGCCCTTAATGCCCTTGTGGATGCAGGTAATACAGTGCTGATCGTTGAGCATAATATGGATGTGATAAAGTCTTCGGATTGGGTTATAGATATTGGGCCAGAGGCTGGATATCGTGGAGGAGAGATTGTATTTGAGGGGCTGCCAGCCGATCTTGCAAAGTGCAAAGAGGGACATACGAGCGGCTTTCTAGCAGAAGAGTTTTCGAGATAATGATAGATAAAAAGGAATTTACCGTGCTTACACTACCCTCGGGGGTAAGGTGTGTGCACAGAGAGTCGAGTAGCCCAGTTGCCTATATCTCCCTTACCATAGGGGCAGGCACTAGGGATGAACATACCGAGGGGCACGGAGTTGCCCACCTAGTAGAGCATATGCTCTTTAAGGGTACAACTAACCATAAGGCATACTATATTAATAGTGCGCTGGATAGCGTTGGGGGCGAACTAAATGCCTTTACCGCTAAGGAGGAGACCGTGCTGCACGCAACCTGCGCTAAGGAGTATGCTGCTAAGGGTGCGGCGCTACTATGCGATATGGTCTTTAACTCGATATTTGATAGCAAAGAACTTGATAAAGAGAAGGAGGTTGTAGTAGATGAGATTAACTCATATAAGGACTCACCTGCGGAGCTAATCTTCGATGAGTTCGAGGAGCTGCTATTTAGTGGCTCATCTTTGGGGCGTAATATCCTAGGGGATAAGCGCTCTGTAAGGCGAATGACAAGTAGCGATTTAAAGAAGTTTTGCTGTGATAACTACCGAGCCGATAATATGGTATTTGCTATGAGTAGCTCGATGAGCGACAAGCAGTTCGAGAGGTTATGTCTAAAGGTGTTCTCGGAGCTACCTGCTCGCGAAGCAGCGGAGTCGAGAAGAGGCGAAGCGAAGAGAGTCGAACACTTTGAGGTGGTGCGCAAAAAGCGTGTTGCACAGTCGCACGTGGTAATTGGTGGTTATGGCCCATCGCTATATCAGAGCGATAGGTTAGTTGCAGCGCTACTTATAAATATAGTTGGTGGCCCATCGGCGCTATCTAGGATGAATATGACCCTTAGGGAGAAGTACGGCATTACATATAATGCCGAGGCGGCGTACTGTCCATTCTCCGATAGTGGCCTCTATACCCTATACTTTAGCTGTGAGCAGAGCCGTAGGCAGAGAGCCGAGGAGCTACTATTTCGTGAACTAGATAGCTTTAGATCCGCACCAATGAGCAGTGCGAAGCTAATGAGATATAAACGCCAATTTATTGGCCAGCTACTCATAGCTAATCAGAGCGCCGAGGGGGCTATGATGGCAGTGGCAAAGAGTATGCTGCTATATGGTAACTGTGAGAGTACGCAGAGTATAGTCTCGAGGATAGACTCTATCTCGGCCGAGGATATACATAGAGTTGCTTGCGAGCTCTTCTCAGATGATAATATATATAAACTTATATACCAATAATGAACGAGTTAGAGATATATGCCCAAGAGCATAGTTGTGCTGAACCCGAAGTGCTCAGAGAGCTTACCCGCCAGACACACCTAAGGATTATTAACCCACGGATGATCTCTGGACATATCCAAGGTAGACTCTTATCTATGGTAGTATCTCTAGTTAGACCACGCAGGGTGCTAGAGATGGGTACATTTACCGCATACTCTACCATCTCGATGGCTCTATCTATGGAGAGTGGTAGTCGGCTTACAACCATTGAGATAGATGATGAGCTAGAGGAGTTTGCCGCAGAGTATATCCAAAAGGCAGGGGTAAGTGATATTGTGGAGCAGAGGATTGGTGACTGCTTTGAGGTGATGGAGTCGCTGGAAGGAACTTTCGATCTAGTCTTTATCGATGCAGATAAGCGAAATTATTTAGAGTGTTATGAGCGATTATTTGAGAAAAATTTAGTAACTTCGAATTCAGTGATTATCGCAGATAATACCCTTTGGGATGGCAAGGTACTTAGTGAGACTGCTCGAAATGATAAGCAGACACTCGGTATAAAGCGCTTTAACGACTTTGTGGCCACAGATAGTAGGGTAGAGAAGGTGATGTTACCCCTAAGAGATGGTCTAACCATCATTAGAGTTAAGTAAAATATTTAACAACCCATATATTTTTTTACCAAACCAAAATGAAAAATACAATACTGGCAATCAACCCGGGCTCAACCTCAACAAAGATCGCAATCTTTGAGGGTTCACAGCAGAAGTACCAAACAAACCTAACTCACTCTGCCGAAGAGCTAGAGGTCTACCCAAATATTGCATCGCAATTTGAGTTCAGACGCCAAGCTATCAAGGAGAACTTGATTGAGAATGGAATTAAACTCGAGGATATTGAGGTAGTTATCGGTCGTGGAGGTCTAATCTATCCGCTAGAGTCGGGCACCTATGGTGTTAATGATCTTATGAAGGAGCACCTACATAACCCACCACTAGGCGAACATGCAAGTAACCTAGGTGGTCTAATCGCTGATGATATCGCTCGTGAGATTACCGAACTTAGCGGTAGCGAGGTACGTGCGTATATCGCTGACCCAGTAGTTGTGGACGAGATGCAGGAGGTTGCAAAGGTATCTGGCCACCCGCTATTTAGACGTCTATCTATCTTTCACGCCCTAAACCAAAAGGCGATTGCAAGGGCATATGCCGCAGATAATGGCAAGAAGTACGAAGATCTTAACCTAGTTGTAGTACACCTTGGTGGAGGTATCTCTGTTGGTGCTCACTGTAAGGGTAAGGTAATAGATGTGAATAACGCACTTGACGGCGAAGGTCCTATGTCACCAGAGCGTTCAGGTACACTTCCAGTTGGTCAACTCGTTAAGCTATGCTTTAGCGGTAAGTACACCCAAAAAGAGGTTGCGCAGATCGTTAAGGGTCAAGGTGGAATGGTTGGCTTTACAGGATCAAATGATGCAAGGGTAGTATGCCAAAATGCTGAAGATGGCGAGCCAAATGCTAAACTAGTAGTAGATGCAATGTGTTACCAAATCTCTAAGTATATCGGTGAGATGGCAGTAGTGCTAAAGGGTAAAGTTGATGCAATTATCCTTACTGGGGGTATGGCTCGTGATAAGATGATGACAGCTGATATATCAGAGATGACATCGTGGATTGCACCAATCGCTATCTATGGTGGCGAGGACGAAATGGAGGCACTAGCCCTTAACGCATATAGAGTTCTCGTAGGAGAGCTAGAGGCTAAGACCTACTGCGGTAAGGCAGAGTAGTACTTAGGGAATATTATACTTTAGGAGATCAGCAGTGCTATACTTTAGTGCTGCTGATCTTCTTTTTGTGTTTATGGTGCGTCATCGCACACGGGTGCTTTTTTTCAGCTTTGATTTTGGTGTCCACCTAATCGAAAGCCCCTCGCACAACCGCTAGAATAATAAGCTAGAGTAATGTCGTTTGAAATATAGCTTCCTCTAGCACCAGAGACCGATAGCTGCGACAGCTGTGCGTTTGT
>CAYJFH010000021.1:0-25624 GCA_964369485.1 uncultured Rikenellaceae bacterium
TAATCATCGCTGCATCCTTACCCAAACCGTTAAGGATAACACGCAAAGGCTCCTGACGAACCTTGTTTGCCATCTGTGCGATTTTGATTGCACCCTCAGCCGCTGCGAATGACTCGTGACCTGCAAGGAATGCAAAACACTTAGTGTCTTCGCGAAGTAGCATAGCTGCTAGGTTACCGTGACCGATACCTACCTTACGATCTGCTGCTACTGATCCTGGGATACAGAAAGCCTGAAGACCAATACCGATAGCCTCAGCTGCCGATGCTGCATCTTTACAACCCTTCTTAATTGCGATAGCTGCACCAACAACATACGCCCAAGCTGCATTTTCAAAACAGATAGGTTGAGTCTCCTTACAGATTTCGTAAGGGTCGATACCTAGTTCTGCGCAAATAGATTTTGCCTCTTCGATAGAAGAGATACCGTATTCTGATAGAGTCGCATTGATCTGATCAATTCTGCGCTCATAGCTTTCAAAAAGTGCTGCCATTATATTAGTCGTGTCTTGGGTCAATGAATTTTACTCCGTCTGCAAAACGACCGTAAGTCGAAGTTGCTTTTTGCATCGCTTCGTTTGCATCTACACCCTTCTTGATCATATCCATAACCTTGCCTAGGTGAACAAACTCGTAACCGATAACCTCATCGTCTGAGTCTAGTGCCATTCTGGTACAGTAACCTTCAGCCATCTCAAGGTAGCGAACACCTTTAGCCTTAGTACCAAACATAGTACCTACTTGTGAACGAAGACCCTTACCTAGATCCTCAAGACCAGCTCCGATTGGAAGACCGCCTTCAGAGAATGCAGATTGAGTACGTCCGTAAACGATTTGTAGGAATAGTTCACGCATAGCTGTGTTGATAGCGTCGCAAACAAGGTCAGTGTTAAGTGCTTCAAGAAGAGTCTTGCCCGGAAGGATCTCAGATGCCATAGCTGCTGAGTGAGTCATACCAGAACAACCGATAGTTTCGATTAGAGCCTCTTCGATGATACCGTCTTTAACGTTAAGAGTTAGCTTACAAGCACCCTGTTGTGGTGCACACCAACCCACACCGTGGGTAAGACCAGAGATGTCTGTAATCTCCTTTGAACGCACCCACTTGCCCTCCTCAGGGATCGGCGCAGGACCGTGATCAGGGCCCTTCTTTACAACACATTGGTGTTGAACTTCGTGTGAATAGATCATTTTTTTATAATTTGTTTGTTTGTGAATAAAGTCAAATATGTGACTCGACATAAAATTCGGTTCAAAGATACAAAATTTTCTTCAAAACAGAAAATTTAGGTAGCTTTTATAGTCCCGATTTTTTAGTCATTATATAGTACTGATAGTCTCTCTTGAATAGCCTCATCAAGGATAAACTCATCGTACTCCATATACTTATCGACCATACCATTAGGGGTGATCTCGATAATACGATTTGCTACAGTATTGATAAATTCGTGGTCATGAGAGGTCATAAGCACAACCCCCTTATAGCTCATAAGGCTATTGTTGAATGCTTGGATACTCTCTAGGTCAAGGTGGTTAGTAGGTGAATCGAGAATTACCATATTTGGGTTCTGAATCATCATCTTAGATATCATACAGCGCATCTTCTCGCCCCCTGATAGAACCTCAACACGCTTGTAGATCTCCTCGCCACTAAATAGCATCTTGCCGAGGTAACCACGGATAAATAGCTCAGAGGTATCTGGTGAGTACTGAGAGATCCAATCAGCAATTGTAAGTGAGTTATTGAAGTACTCAGAGTTATTAAATGGCAGGTAGGCGTAGTTAATAGTTTGGCCCCACTCTACCATCCCCTCCTCCAAGTGCTCGTGATTTGCGATCATATCGAGTAGGGCAGTGACAGCCCTAGGCTCGCGCGATACGATAACGACTTTGTCGCCCTTCTCTATAGTAAATGAGATGTTGCTAAATAGTGTTTCACCCTCAACCTCCTTAGATAGGTTGTTAACCGATAGGATCTTAGTTCCCGGCTCACGCTCCATTTGGAATATAATTGCAGGGTACTTTCTCATTGATGGCTTGATATCCTCTACATTTAGCTTCTCTAGCATCTTCTTTCTAGATGTAGTCTGCTTACTCTTTGCCACATTGGCACTAAAGCGAGCAATAAACTCTTGTAGCTCTTTTCGCTTCTCCTCTGCCTTCTTATTCTGTTGTGCCTGCTGGCGTGCAGCAAGCTGGCTAGATTCGTACCAGAAGCTATAGTTACCCGAGTATGTATTAATATCGCTATAGTCAATATCTATTGTGTGTGTAGATACTGAGTCTAGGAAGTGACGGTCGTGAGATACTACAAGCACAGTATTCTCGTAGTTTGCAAGGTAGTTCTCTAGCCACATAATGGTCTTAAGGTCAAGGTCATTGGTAGGCTCATCGAGTAGTAGGTTATCTGGCTTACCAAATAGCGCTTGGGCAAGGAGTACACGCACCTTATCCTTAGCATTTAGGTTTGCCATAGTCTCGTAGTGTAGCGCCTCTTTGATGCCAAGGCCACTAAGTAGGATAGCAGCATCGCTCTCAGCGTTCCAACCCTCTAGCTCTGCAAACTTCTCCTCTAGGTCAGCTGCAATTAGTCCATCCTCCTCGGTGAAGTCCTCCTTAGCATAGATAGCGTTCTTCCTCTGCATAAGGTCCCATAGGACAGTGTGTCCCATAATAACTGTATCGAGTACGGTGAACTCATCGAACTCAAAGTGATCCTGCTTAAGCACCGAGAGTCTCTCACCCGGGCCAAATGTTACACTTCCCCTCGAAGGGTCAACATCGCCACTGAGTACCTTTAGAAAGGTAGACTTACCAGCTCCATTGGCACCAATCACGCCGTAGCAGTTCCCCGGTGTGAACTTTAAATTAACATCCTTAAACAGCACTCTCTTGCCGAATTGCACCTCTAGATTTGAAACAGTTATCATCTTTTTTTATTAATTATCCTTAAAAATCAGGGTGCAAAGGTACGTATTTTTTTTGGTTATTTGCCCCTAAGGGGGTAAAATGGGTGGTTTAGAGCTCGATTTGAACCATCACCGGATTATGATCAGATATATATGGTACTGAATCTACAAATATAGTTGAGTGCTTTAGTACCTCTACCTCTTCGGTGGTGAGGATAAAGTCGATCGTATTTCTGCGCTCTAGTGGAACTCTACCAAAGGCGTGGAATGTCCACTCTACACCCTCGACAACCTTGCTCTTCTCCTTGCTATTAGCAACTATACCCAAGCTAAGTGCTGAGGTCATAGCCTCATCCTCTACAGTGACATTAAAGTCGCCAAGGGCAAGTGCTGGGCGGCCGCCTCTAAGTGAGTCGAGCGCCGTTACAACCATCTGATAACCATTGCGCTTTGCAACCTTACCTACGTGGTCTAGATGGGTGTTGATTACAAATAGCTCCTCGCCGCTCGCTAGATCTCTAAGTATAGCCCAAGTCGCGATACGGGCGCACGCTGCATCCCAACCCATCTTGCCCGGGATCTGTGGTGTCTCGCTAAGCCAGAATGTAGCTGAGTCCAGAAGCTCAAACTTATCGCTACGGAATATTAGGTTGCTAAACTCTCCTAGTCGCTTGCCGTCGTCGCGCGCAACCCCTACAAATGTGTAGTTCGGTAGCTCTGAGCGAAGGTAGTCGTACTGAGCAGGGGTAACCTCCTGCATGCCACATATATCCACTGAGTTGCTCATTATAACGTCTCTAACTAGCTCCTTGCGGTATGGCCAGTTATTTAGCGAGTCGTAGGTAGATTCACAACGAATATTAAAGCTCATAACCTTTAGCTGGGCTGGAGGTGGAGTAGTACAGCTCAGTAGTGATAGTAGTGGAAGTAGTAGTAGGCTAAATTTTTTCATCTTTTGTTGGTATGTCAAAGTCAATAATATAGTCCCTCAGGCTCTGGGAGCGAGAGAGCTGTAGTTTCTTTTTGAGTCGGTACTTTCTAAGGTCGATACTGCGTGGAGTGATATTCAGTATAGTAGATAGCTCCTTAGAGGATAGCTTGATCTTGAGGTAGGCACAGAACTTTAGATCCTCTTTAGTCAGAATCGGATGCCTCTTCTTTAGCTCCTCGAAGAATGTGGAGTGGATCTCGTTGAATGAATTTTCAAAGGATACCCAGTCGGTCTTTTCGTTATAGTTACTGCGGATTATGCGCAGTAGCTTCTTAATATCGCTAGGGGCAATATCCTTAGGATTGCTATTCAGCCCTTGGAGCTCCTCGCTAATCTGCATCAGCACGTCGTGCTCCTTGGTGTGTTGTAGCATAAGGTTTGTTAGCTTGTCGGAGCTGGTTGTAACCTCGGCTTTAAGTCTACGCACTTCGCTAGTGAGCCTCTTCTGCGAATTCTTCATTCTGAGTCTATTAATTCTAATTCGCTGCTTCTTGAGCTCAATAAGCTTTGCCCTGCGTTGGCGCTGAGTATATATATACCTAGCTAGATATAGCCCGCCTACACATAGTATTATATAGCATAAGTAGGCGTACCACGAGCGGTAGAATGGTGGTTTGATATTAAAGTTAAGGCGTGCTACATTTTGCGGTTGTCCTGCACGGCGCACCATCATTGTATATCTCCCCTCGGGTAGGTTTTGAAACTCTTGGTGGCTCTGCTCTACATGTTGCCACTCGTTGTTATATCCGCTCAGTAGGTATTCATATGAGGCATCGCCACGGTGGTTGTAGGCGGTGAATGTGAATCGTACACTATTTGCCCAATATGGTATGCTATTTAGCTCGGCTAGAACCTCGCCCTCACCAGTCATATTATTAAAGAACTCATAGGAGGTAATGGCAGGGGCATAACATAGCGTGGTTGCAGCAAATAGATCATCAATGGATGTAAATGCGACCCTATCGGAAAGGCACATCGCCACCTCGCCACTGCTGAGCTCAGATATATTTTGATTCTTGAATATTAATCTATCTCCAATGTAGTTCAGCACTCGATTAGTAAGTCTTAGGGAGTCACTATCTAGGTTATATAGCTCTAGTGCGCCACCTCGCAGTATAAATATTGAGCTATCGATCTCAGTGGAGATATACTCCACACCTTGGAGCTCCTTAGGGGCAGGTGATAGCGTGCCATTATGGTATAGGAGTGTGGTGTCGCTAGCGGCAAAGATAGCGTCTCCACGTAGAGCAAAGAGCCTAAGCGAGGCAGGGTCACTGCTCTTGGTGTCGAGAGCCATAGCCTCTACTGAGAACTTTGATCCACTGCTATGTGGTTCAATCTCATAGAGCCTTCCCGATGCACCCACAACGATAATTTTGCCATCATTTAATTCAACGATATCCTTTGTAAGCTCCTTAATCTCATTGATATTTATTAGGTGTTGCCACTCACCTCCTACCTTGTAGTAGACCGAGACACTGTAGTATGAGCTCTGAAAAATAAGGTCGCTATTCTTACTGCTTCTTAGAATAGTGTAGCCACCCGATGTCGATGAGAGCCTCTGATAGTCCTTCCCATCGAATATATATGTGCCATTATTGCCACTAATCCATAACTTGCCGTCAAGGTCGCTAATATTTGCGATATGGGTCTGATGGCCATCGATTAACTCTATGCCATAGATGTTCTTGCTCTGATTATTGCGCTTTGTGCGGAAGAGCCCGTGGTTTGTCCCCATATAATACTCACCATTGAAGTACTCTACATCGTAGAATGAGCCAAATTCAATAAGGCTATTGCTTAAAAATAGTATCGGGCTCTTGGTGTCTATATATGAGATGCCGTTGTCAGTTCCTATCCATAACTGCGCATTATCGTCTAGGTGTAGGGAGTGTATTCGGTTGTTAGCAAGTCCATTATACCTATTGAGTAGCGTTGCAACGTTGCCGTTATAATCTCCGATCACCACACCACCAGTCATCGTGGCAAAGGCAAATGTATCACCCGATAGCCTGATACACTTATTAATCTTATAGCTCTTTAGTATAGAGTTAAGTTCACTGTGAATAGGTGATAACCTTCCGCCCGCAAGGATAAAGAGTCCATTGTCTAGCGTTCCTATTAGGTAGCGACTATCTCCAATTGAATCTATGGTCTTTACCATAAGGTTCTTCAATTTTGGGTCGCTAGATACGATCCTCTGTTCGCCCTCGGAGTTCAGAGCGATAATATCGCCATATAGCCTCTGAAAGAGAATCTCGTCTGCGATGTTATAACTGAATGTAGTGCTGCCATCTATAATAGGGTGGCGAGTAACTACGCCATTTGGGGCAAGGTGGTAGAACTTCGTAAAGCTCTGAAAGATGATATCATTGCCGAGGGGGTAGATCTTCCAAATATTCTCGTTGATCTTATTTAGCTCTTGGAGTCCAGCCTCTAGGTTATCTTCGAGGAAGTAGCCCATAATGCCATCACCACCAACGTAGATCTTACCATCTAGGTAGTAGACTGTGCGTAGGTAGTTATTAGTAGGGTATAGCTGCCACCTCTCGCCATCGAAGCTAAGTAAACCTTCGGAGTTGGCAAAGTACATAACTCCCTTGCTGTTGCTGCTAACATCCCAGTTCTGCCTCTCGGCACCATACCCCTCCTTGAATATAGTATATATATAAGGTGTCTTTGATACTTTATATCTGCTATCCTCGATAACCTCGGCTGAGTATGCCCTAAACATTATCGTAGTGAGTAGTAGTATCAATGATATTGCGTCTCTCCCCATTCTATCACTTAAACAATAGTTGAATCTTAATGATGTGTTACATAGCGTAGTGTACGCTGACTCTACAGTGTAAAGGTATATCATTTTTTATTGAGTAGCAAATAGTTGGTTAAATGTAGAGGGTTGTGTAAATATTTATGATGTATTTTTATACATCATAGTGGATGTATGATGTATGGGTAATATGCTTAAAATATGATAAATAGATAAAAATTTTCACTATGATAACTCTTTGATGTACCCTAAAAATATATTTTCGTTAGGTAAGTATCTATATTTGGAATAGGGGAATTTTTAGATCGAAAATTTCTTTAAAATCGCAATAATATTTATGAAAAAATTTTACTTTACACTTCTCACTCTTCTATTAGTAAGTAGCGCCTTTGCAGGTGCTCCTAAGCGTTCATTCAATAGTGGATGGGCATTTGCTATCGAGGGTCAGAGTAGCAGCGAGGTAAACCTACCGCACCACTATAATAGTGATGCGTACCAGACTGCAAAGTACTATAGAGGCGAGGCGAAGTATAGCAAGAGATTTATGGTAGGGGACGACAAGTCGCACCTCAACCACTTTCTTCAGTTCGAGGGGGTAAACTCAGAGGCAAGAGTAGTGCTTAATGGTGTTGAACTATCGCACCATAAGGGCGGATATACTATGTTCTATGTCGAGCTTACCGACCACCTAAAGTATTCAGAGTATAATACTCTGGAGGTGTACGTAGATAATAGAAATGAGAACTTTGCGCCACTAAGTGGCGACTTTACAATATTTGGAGGCATCTATCGCCCAGTTTGGTGGATAGAGAAGGGTTGTGTTAGTTTAGACTTTAATCCCGTGGGCGGTAGTGGCTTCCAATTTAATTTAGGTGATGTCTCTGAGAGTAGAGCCGAATCTTCAGTAGAGCTATCTATTAATAATAGACAGCAGCGTGGCCTAAGAGCTACAATCGAGATTGAGTGTACTGCTCCCGATGGCACGACTACCTATATATATAATAAGAAACATAAGTTAAGTGGTGGAGTAAATGCAATTGATATTGAGCTGCCAGTAATTAAGAACCCTATGCTATGGTCGCCAAGCGAACCTAATCTATATACACTCTCAATGCGTATTATGGATGGTAAGGGCGAGGTACTAGATAGACTAACCCAGAGGGTTGGTTACCGTTGGGTCGAGATTAGCGGCGATGGCGAACTACTGCTTAATGGCAAGGCTATTAAACTACTAGGGGCAAGCCGCCACCAAGACAGAGAGGGCTATGGAATTGCCCTTAGCGATAGACAGCACTATGACGATATGGCACAACTAAAGGATATGGGTGCAAACTTCGTTCGCCTCGCTCACTATCCTCAATCTAAAGCAGTGCTAGATGCTTGTGACGAACTAGGGCTTATGGTATGGGAGGAGATCTCAGTAGTAGATATCGTGCACGACAACAAAGAGTTCCTAGATAATGCAAAGTTTCAACTCGCAGAGATGGTGACTCAACACTATAACCACCCATCTGTTATTATGTGGGGCTATATGAATGAGACTATTATTCAGATTCCACATAGAATTAAGGATACAAAGGAGCGTGAGAAGAGATATAGAGTTACCGTGGAGATGGCTCGTGAACTAGAGGCATACTGCAAGGAGCTTGACCCATCGAGACCAACAGTGATGGCCTATCACGGTGATTGGAAGTATGTAGAGATTGGGCTCTCGGATGTTGCTGATATCTCGGGGTGGAACCTATATAATGGTTGGTACGGAGCAGGGTTAGAGGATTTTGAGGCCTTTGTATCTAAGTACCACAGAGAGAACCCAACTCGCCCGATTATTATTTCGGAGTTTGGTGCAGGATCGGATAGACGTATCCATAGCCTAAATGCTGAAAAATTCGACTTCTCAGTGGAGTATCAGCAGGAGTTTATGGAGCACTACTGGCCAGTTATTATGGACTCTACATATATTATGGGTGGTGCAATGTGGAACTTTATCGACTTTAGTTCAGCAGCACGTCAGGAGTCTATGCCGAGGATTAATAATAAGGGGCTTGTCTATGGAGATAGAGAGCCAAAGGATATATTCTACTACCATAAAGCGCTACTTGGCGATGAGCCTATTACCTATATTGCAGTGCGTGATTGGGATAACCGTAGAGTTTTAAGTGTAGATTCGATACATACAATTAAGGTATATAGCAATGAAGAGAGGGTAGAGCTCTTCGTTGATGGGAAGAGTAAAGGTGTGGTTGAGACTAGCAATAATATTGCTGAGTGGAGAGTGCCTCTAACTGACGGGGGTTATGTTCTAGAGGCTAAAGCGGAGAGAAGTTCCGATACCGCACCTCTTACCATCAAATATCTACCACGTCAAACTATCGATACGAAGCGAGTTGACATCAATATCAATGCAGGTAGTGGGGCGTACTACTATCCAGAGGCATCCACAGCGGTATATACTCCCGATATGGAGTATACTAAGGGTAGTTGGGGTTATATCGGAGGTAGAGAGCTACGCATAGGTGACCGCCCGGGGACAACCTCAGAGATCTTCCTTACCGAGGATGATCCAATCTTCCAGACACAGCGAAAGGGTAACTTTACATATCGCTTCGACGTGCCAGAGGGTGAATATAGGGTAACTCTGTACATTGCCGATCTGAGCTTCTTCGGTAAATCACTAGCATATGACCTCGGAGCTGGTATCGATGGCGATAGATCCTCTTCGGTGATGGATGTTGAGATTAACGGAATGGTGGTAGAGAGCCAACTCTCGCCAGCAGATGAAGTTGGAGGACGCACTGCACTTATAATTACCTATGAGATTGAGACCTCAGAGCCATATATTATAGTAGACTTTAGTGCAAAGAGCGGCGATGCTATCCTCAATGCAATATCGGTAGAGAGCCTATAGAAATAGAGACACAACACAAACAACATAAAAACAACAACAAATCATTTTACTAACAACCTAATTTATTCAAAGTATGAAAAAATTATTACTACTTGCTCTTCTGCTCGTTGGCAATTTTGCTATGGCGCAGAGTGGCAAAACTATCACTGGCCAAGTGACCGACTCTGAGGGCTTCGAGCTTATCGGAGTAACGGTAATGGTCGAGGGCACCTCTAAAGGTGAAGTTACCGATGTATATGGTAACTACTCCCTAAAGAATGTATCTGCGGAAGATGTGCTTATCTTCTCTTATGCAGGTTACGCTTCACAAGAAATCACAGTTGGAACTCAAAGTGTGATTAACGTTCAACTTCAAACTGATGTGACTCAACTAGAGGAGGTTGTGGTTATCGGTTACGGTACTAGCAAGGCTAAGGACCTAACCTCTCCAATCGCAACAGTTACTGGTGATCAGATCACTGCAATGAACACCTCTTCGCCTATGTCTGCAATTCAGGGTAAGGTAGCGGGTGTTTCGATTACTAACTCAGGTGCTCCGGGTAGCGGTCCATCGGTTAGTATTCGTGGTGTC
Source organism: uncultured Rikenellaceae bacterium (assembly GCA_964369485.1). GTDB lineage: Bacteria > Bacteroidota > Bacteroidia > Bacteroidales > Rikenellaceae > Mucinivorans. The sequence goes on from CAYJFH010000021.1 coordinate 10,152, forward strand.
GGTTCGCTTCAGAACTCTAGCCCTCTTTATGTTGTTGACGGTATGTTCCTTGATGATATTAACTTCCTTAACCCGAACGATATCCAAACGATGTCGATCCTTAAGGATGCTTCTGCTGCTTCGATCTATGGTGTGAGAGCTGCGAACGGTGTTGTGCTTATTACTACTAAATCGGGTGGTAAGAACCGTAAGCCAGTTGTAACTTATGATGGTTACTATGGTGTTCAATCAGTTACTAACACCCTTGAGATGGCAAATGGCGAGCAGTACTCTTCATTTATGCGTGCTTCGGGCGATGCTGACTATATCTCTAGAATCGATCAGTCTATCGCTCTTTGGGGTGGTGAGAATGGTATTCCAACTACCTCTACTGACTGGTACTCAGAGCTTCTTAAGAATAACTCTCCAATCCAGAGCCACAACATCTCAGTGAATGGTGGTACTGATAACTCAACATACGCATTTAGCTTTGGTTACTTTAGCCAAGAGGGTATGATGAACTCAACTGGTAACTATGAGCGTTACAACTTCCGTGCTGACGTAGACGTTGACCTTACAGACAAAGTAAAGATTGGTTTTAGCTCAATCCTATCTGTAGAAGATCGTCAAATTGATGATAACTCTGCTTGGTTTAGTGCTTACACTAACAATCCAATCTACCCAGTATATGATGAGACTCTAGCTGATGATCAAGCTTATCCAGTTAAGTTTGCCTCTCCTAACCAAATCGGTTACGATACATACTACACTAACCCAATGGCGGTTATGTACTATGGTGCAAATAGTGCATCTCAGGTATATCGCTTTATCCCTAATCTATTCCTAGAGTACCGTCCATTCGAGAATAAGGATATCACTTTCCGCTCTTCGATGAATATGGATATCGCTTATGGTACATCTACTAGCTACAATCCAAGCAAGATCCTAGGTGGTAATGCAACTGAGTTTAACTCTCTTAGTAAGAGCAATAACACAAATGCGGACTATATCTGGGATAACACAATCACTTGGAGAGAGCATATGGGTGACCATAACCTAACATCTATGATTGGTTTCTCTGTTCGTGAGGAGAACTACCGTTGGATGACAGGTACTGCATCGGACCTAGCAAACAACGACTACCTAAGCACAGGTAATGCTGAGACTCGCTCGGTAAACGATGGCGGTTCGGTATTCAAAGGTATGTCGGCATTTGCTCGTCTATCTTATGACTTCAAACATAAGTACCTTCTATCTGCAACACTACGTGCCGATGGATCCTCTAAGTACCAAGAGAAGTGGGGTATCTTCCCATCTGTAGGTGCTGGTTGGGTTATCACAGAAGAAGACTTCGCTGAAGGCCTTAAAGATGGTGGTATCATTAACCACATCAAACTACGTGCATCGTGGGGTATGCTAGGTAACGACCGTGTACCTGCAAATGATGGCTTTGCATCGGTTTCACTAGGTGGACTAGGTGAGAGCGGTATCTATAACGGCATCCTTGTTCCGGGTATGACTAACAACACTGTTTACTCTGACCTAGCGTGGGAGGTAGTACACGAAACTAACGTTGGTGCTGAGTTCAGACTATTCGATAACCGTCTATCTCTTGAGACAGACTACTATATCAAGGACACTGAGAACATGGTTGTACTAGCAACAATGCCTATGGGTAATGGCTCTGTACTACGTAACAGTGGTTCGGTTCGTAACTCAGGTATTGAGGTAACTGCAAACTGGTCTGATAACCTAGGTGAGGACTTCTCGTACTCTATCGGTGGTAACATTACTACTATCAAGAACGAAGTAACTAGCCTTTCGGGCGAGCCTTACCTACAGACAGGTACTGCAGAGTTCCCACAACGCTCTATCGTTGGTGAGCCTATCTACTCATTCTACGGATGGGAAGTAGAGGGTGTTTACCAAACTCAAGCAGAGGTTGACGCATGTGAGATTGCTCAAGCGAATGGCCTTACTATGGGTGACTTCAAGTATGCAGATACTAATGGTGATGGTGTAATTAGCACCGACGACCGCGTACTTCTAGGCGATCCAAACCCAGACTTTATCTACGGCTTTAACGTAGCTGCAAACTACAAAGGATGGGGTCTTTCGGCTACATTCCAAGGTGTTAGTGGTGTATCTATCTTCAACCGTAAGCGTGCTGACATCAACAAGCACGGTTCAAACAATATCGATGCTAACCTATACAACGCTCTTTGGAATGGCGAAGGTTCTACTAACGACACTCCATCGGCAGCAGGTATGTTCAACCCTTGGAATACAGGTCGCCTAAACAGCTTCTTTATCGAGGATGGCTCATACTTCCGTATCCAAAATATCCGCCTTTCGTATGACTTCCCACGTGAGATGCTATCTCAGGAGGGTACTATCGGACTACAACTATACGTAAATGCTGACCGTCCATTCACATTCTACAACACTAATGGCTTTACTCCAGAGGTTGCAGGTGGTATCGACCAACAGGTGTATCCAATTCCAGCGGTATTCACTCTAGGTGCTCGCTTTACATTCTAATCACTTTCGAAAAAAATAATTAAATATTATGAAGACAATAAAAACAGGTATTCTACTTGCACTGAGCACGCTGATGCTGAGCTCGTGCGAGGGGTGGCTAGACGTTGTTCAGGAGGGTACTATCCCAACTGAAGAGCTAGACTACACCGATACAGACAATATGTACGCGCCAGTATCGGGTGTGTACGCCTCGGTTCGCTCGAACTTCGACAACTGGGAACTATGGCCAATCTTCAACCTTCGTGGTGATGATGTAGTTAAGGGTGGTGGATCTGACCAAGACCAATATGACTTCCTTAACCTAGAGAAGTTCAACTACTCTGCAATCGAAGGATTCTGGGCAAATAATAACTCGTGGGTATCACTATACAAGAGTATCTTTGCTACATACAACAACACAGACCTTCTTAACAGATTCCGTGAGCACCTAACAAACGATGCAGATAGAGCTCTTGCTGATCAGTATGAGGGTGAGATTATCTTCCACCGTGCCCTAACTTACTACTACATCTGTAGAGTATGGGGTAATGTGCCGATTATCGATGCTAACGACGTAAACCAAGTAGGTCTATATCGCCACAGCGTTGCGAGGGTTCGTAAGCATATGCACGATGAGCTAGATAGAGCTATCGAGCTACTTCCTGAGCGTCAAACTGTACACCTAGGTGCTGTAACTAAGTACACTGCTATGACACTTAAGGCTAAGATCGCTCTTGATGAGGCAAACTACACTCTAGTTGAGAGCCTAACTGATGAGATCATCGCAGGTGGTGGTTACTCTCTATTCCAAGACTACTACAACCTATTTAAGATTCCGGGTAAGCTATGTTCAGAGTCTATCTACGAACTTCAATTCACTGACTTTGGTGCACCATCTGGTGACCAAGTATATGGCGGTGCGTGGTTCCAATCTCAAGGTCCAAGGAATAGCCCAGCGCCTATCTCAGGATGGGGCTTTATGCTACTAGATGAGAGATATATCAACTTTATGCAGGATCGTGGCGAGGATGCTCGTTGGCACGTGGCTGTTCTTGAATCGGGTGTAACAACTCCAGCAGGTGATGAGATTCCACTATTCGAGCCAGACTACCAAGCGCCATTCAAGGCATACTACAACGGTAAACCATACACTCCTAAGAACCAACTAACAGATGGTCGTAATGACTACGGTGGAAACAACAATATCCGTGTTCTACGCTACGCTGATGTTCTTCTTATGAATGCTGAGGCTAAGGTTCGCCAAGGTAAAGATGGTTCTGAGCCATTCAACCTAGTTCGTACAAGAGCTGGTATGGCAGAGATCGCATCTCCAACTATTGAGCAGATTATCGACGAGCGTCGTGCTGAGTTCTCGGTAGAGTGGGGTGAGCGTTTCAACGATATGCTAAGAACAGGTACTGCAAGTGACCTTGAAGGTTTTGTAGCAGGACAGAGCGAGTACGTTCCAGTTCCTACTACTCAGATCGACCTTAACCCATATCTAGCTCTACCAGTTGTAGAGTAATCGAAAAAGTAGATTAATTATGAGTGTCTAGTGGATGAGATCCGCTAGGCACTCTTTTAAACAAGCCAAAAAAATATGACTAAAAGAACAGTAAAGAGCCTAGCTCTTGTTTCAGCATCTCTTCTAATGGTGAGTTGTGCGGGGAGCCCTAAGGGTGACTTTGTGGAGTGGAAGAGCTTTAGTGGTGATCCTGTAATCGAGCACAAGGTCGACTCAGTACTATCACTAATGACCCTAGAGGAGAAGATTGGCCAGATGAATCAATACTCTGGTAACTTTGCCGCTACTGGTGAGCTTACCGAGAATCAATCTGCCGAGTACCTAAAGAAGGGTATGATCGGTAGTACATTTAACGTATTTGGTGCAGATCACCTCCGTATGCTCCAAGAACAGAATATGAAGCACTCACGTCTAGGTATCCCTATGCTATTTGCAGCAGACGTGATCCACGGTCTTCAGACCACATTCCCAATCCCACTAGCTGAGGCTTGTTCGTGGAACTTAGAGCTAATGGAAGCTACTGCTAGAGCTGCAGCCGAGGAGGCAACAGCATCGGGTGTGGCGTGGAACTTTGCACCGATGATCGACATTGCTCGTGACCCACGTTGGGGACGTGTAATGGAGGGAGCTGGTGAGGATGTCTACCTAGGCTCAGAGGTTGCACGAGCAAGAGTTAGAGGTTTCCAAGGTATTGAAAACTACTCTGAACTCTCAAAACCTAATACTATGATCGCCTGCGCTAAGCACTTCGTTGCCTACGGTGCAGCGCAAGCAGGTAGAGACTACCACACAGTTGATATCTCTGAATATACACTTCGTGATACATACTTCCCTCCATTCCAAGCGGCTATCGATGAGGGCGTAGCTACATTTATGACCTCGTTCAATGACCTTAATGGCGTTCCTTGTACTGGTAATGAGTTCCTATACAGAGATGTCCTAAGAAACGAGTGGGACTTCGGTGGTATGGTCGTTACTGACTATACAGCTATTATGGAGCTAATCCCTCACGGCTATGCAGCTGACCTAAAGGATGCAGCAGATAAGGCGCTAGATGCAGGTATCGATATGGATATGATTAGCGAGGCATTTGTAACTCACCTAGGCGAACTCGTTAAGGAGGGTAAGGTATCCGAGGCGCAGATCGATGTTGCAGTTAGCAGAATTCTGGAGATGAAGTTCCTTCTAGGACTATTCGATGATCCATACCGCTACAGCGACGTACAGCGTGAGAAGGATGTAGTAATGAATGATGAGTTCCAAGCTCTAGCGCTTCGTGCAGCTCAGGAGTCAATCGTACTTCTGAAAAATGAAGAATCTCTACTTCCGCTAGCAAAATCTAAGGCGCAGAGAGTGGCGGTTATCGGTCCATTTGTGGACGAGAGAGAGAGCCTTAATGGCGAGTGGGCAATCAAGGGCGATCGCTCAAAGTCGGTTACTCTTCGTGAGGGTCTAGAGGCTGAGTTCGCAGGTAGTGGTGTTAAGCTAAGCTATGCCGAGGGTACTACACTTCCACGTATCGACAATAAGACTCGCAGAGAGGTATATACTAATCAGAATAAGGCGCAGAGCTTTGCCGAGGCACTTCGTGTTGCTAGATCAAGCGATGTAATTATTGCAGCCCTTGGTGAGCAGTACCACTTCTCGGGCGAGGCTGCTAGCCGCTCAAATATCCAACTTCCAGAGGATCAGCGTGAACTACTTCGTGAGCTAAAGAAGACTGGTAAACCAATCGTTCTTGTACTATTCAACGGTCGCCCACTAGACCTATCGTGGGAGGCTGAGAATGTAGATGCAATCGTAGAGGCTTGGTACTTAGGTATTGAGTCTGGTAATGCCGTGGCGGATGTACTTTCAGGTGACTTTAATCCATCTGCTAAGCTAGTTATGACATTCCCAAGAAATGTAGGTCAAGTGCCTATCTTCTACAATCAGAAGAGAACTGGCCGTCCATTTAGCGAAGAGCGTCCAGCTGACTACCGCTCATCGTATGTTGATGTTGAGAACTCGCCACTATATCCATTTGGTTATGGCCTTTCGTACTCAAACTTCGAGTATAGCGGACTAAAACTATCGGCTGAGAACTTCTCTGAGGGTGGATCAATTACAGCAACTATCGAGGTTCGTAACAGCAGCGATAGAGATGGTGTTGAGATCGCTCAGCTCTATATCCAAGACCCAGTGGCTTCGATTACTCGTCCAGTTAAGGAGCTTAAGGACTACCAAAGGGTTGAGATCAAGGCAGGCGAAACTAAGACACTATCATTTACAATCGATAGAGAGACTATTGAATTCCTAGGCGTAGACTTTAAGCCAACTGTAGAGGCAGGTGAGTTTAACCTATGGATCGGTAGCAGCTCTGCTGATAACAGCAATACAACTAAATTTAGCTATAGATAATAACTCTAGGGTAGCTTGCCACTGATTGGCGGTGGCGAGCTACCTATCTTTATAATAACACTTTTTTTTAGCGAGAAACGACACTTTTATGGCACCTAAATTTACAGATCTACTCCCAATTTTACCGCTACTTGCAGCACTGCCAGCAGAGGCACAAGAGCAGCAAAAGCGCCCAAATATACTACTTATTACAACGGATGACCACGCCCTTCAGGCGATTGGTGCCTATGGCCATCCTATTACTAAACTTGCACCGACCCCCAATATCGACCGCCTAGCGGCCGAGGGTGCACTATTTACTGAAAACTACTGCGCTAACTCAATATCGGGCCCATCTCGCGCCTCGATGCTTACGGGTAAGCACTCACATAGCAATGGATTTATTGCAAATAATGGAACTAAATTTAATACCGACCAAGTTCTAATATCTCGCCTGCTCCAAGAGGCAGGATACCAAACTGCCACTATCGGTAAGTGGCACTTAAACTCGCCACCTGCTGGCTTTGATTTCTACAAGATTCTAAATGACCAAGGAGAGTATAATAACCCAGACTTTATCACAGTAAACGACACAGTGCAGGAGATGGGTTACGTTACCCACCTTATCACCGAGCACTCGAAGGCGTGGTTAGATACTCTAGATAGCAGTAAACCCTTCTTTCTGATGATGCAGCACAAGGCTCCACACCGAAATTGGGTGCCAGAGGAGAAGTACTACCGTCTATTCGAGGGCGTAGAGTTCCCAGTGCCTGCAAACTACTTCGATAACTATGAGGGTAGGCTAGCGGCTCAGGGTCAAGAGATGAATATATATCGTGATGCCTACGAGGGGCACGACCTAAAGATGGTAACGGGCGTAGATAGCGATACACTGCTATATGACCGTTGGCCGCAGGTGTTCTTCGGTAGGATGACCGAAGAGGAGCGCGAGAGATTTTTAGAGGCGTACCGTGAGCGAAATAATGACTACTACCTAACTGAGCGCACAGAGGAGGAAAAAGCAATTTGGAAGCTACAGCGTTACCTGCAAGACTACCTAGCCTGCGTAAGGTCGGTGGACGATAGCGTAGGGGAGATATATGAGTACCTCGAAGAGAATGGACTGCTGGAAAATACTATTGTGATCTATACCGCCGACCAAGGCTTTTACCTCGGGGAGCACGGTTGGTTCGATAAGAGGTGGATGTATGAGGAGTCATTCCGTATGCCCCTGATTATCCGTAACCCGCTAAGTCAGCAGAGTGGAGTAGTCGTTGAGGATATGACCCAAAATATCGACTTTGCCCCAACGATGCTAGATATCGCAGGGCTAGAGAACCACCCTGAGATGCAAGGTGTTTCGCTACTAGGGCTAACCGAGGGCGAAGAGCCTAAGGGGTGGAGAGAGTCGCTATACTACCACTTCTACGAGTACCCGGGATTCCATAGCGTTAAGGCGCACAATGGCGTGAAGATGGGGCAATATAAGTTAATGCACTTCTACAAAGATGGAGTCTATGAACTATATGACCTAGAGGCAGATCCATCGGAGATGAACAATGTATATGGTGATAGGAGATATAGAGCGGTACAGCGTAAGATGCACCGTGAACTAGAGAAGTTAATTAAACAATATAACGTTCCTGAAAAATACCTAAAGTAATGAAAAAATTAACCTTACTTATCTGTGTGCTTTGCCTTGCAGCAGTTAGCACCACCAAAGCACAGAACCTTGATCGCTATGAGGAGCAGATCTATGTAGATGGTAGCGATACGCTACTATACCGTATTGCCTATCCTGAGAACTTTAATCCAAAGAAGAGGTATCCAGTGATCCTATTCCTTCACGGTGCAGGTGAGAGAGGGAATGACAATCAAAAGCAGTTAACCCACGGTGGTGAGCTACTTGTAAGTGATGCGGTGCGCAAGGACTACCCTGCAATTGTGGTATTTCCGCAGTGCCCAAACTCTGAGATGTGGACTGCTCGCACTAAGCGCAGAGATGAGGCCAAACGAGAGTGGAAGTTCCGCTTCCCACTAGATAATACTCCCCCTACATCTGCACGCCTAGTAAATAGCCTTATGGATAGCCTAATATCTCAGAGATATGTAAATGATAGGAGGGTATATATTATGGGTATCTCGATGGGAGGTATCGGTACTCTTGACTTCCTTTATCGTTGGAAGGATAAGTATGCAGCAGCAGTTGTAATATGTGGAGGCCATAACCCTGACGGTGCAGTGGAGTATAGCGATACTCCTATTTGGTTCTTCCATGGGGCTAAGGATGACGTTGTACCACCTCACTACTCACAAGAGGTCTACGATATAGTTAAGAGTGGTAACAGAGCTACACGCTATACCCTATACCCTGAGGCGAACCATAATAGCTGGGATCCAGCCCTAGGGGAGGAGGATCTATTAAAGTGGACATTTAAACAGAGAAATAGAAGATAGTATGAGAAATATATTCAAATTAGCTATCATTGCGGCACTACTTGTGTCGTGTGGCGAGAAAGAGAGCCCAGAGGCACCATCAAAGAGCCCACTTACAGTTGTGGAGCTTAGGGTAGGTGATAGGGTTGGTACCTCGGACTTTAGTGATGTACCCGTTGACCCAACTATCACAGTTGAGTTTTCGCATCCAATAGATGCCTCTACCATTGATAGTAGAGTACTACTAAAGGATGGGAGCACAGTTGTGGAGCTTGCAAGTAGAGAGGTTCAAGGCGCAGAGGTTACACTCACGCCTAAGGCCGAACTTAAATATGAGACTAAGTACACCCTAAACCTTAATAGTGGCATTAAGGCACTAGGGGGTGAGGAGCTAAGTAGAGGTACGTCGTTTGGTATTACAACTATGCGAGATACCACCGATAAGTTCGAGAGAATTACCGACGAAGAGCTGTTAACTAAGGTGCAGGAGTATACCTTTAAGTACTTTTGGGACTTTGGTCACCCTAATTCAGGGATGGCGCGCGAGCGTACAACTTCGGGGAGCACCGTTACAACAGGCGGCACAGGCTTTGGAGTTATGGCGATGGTGGCAGCTGTGGAGCGTGGATTTATCACAAGGGCTGAGGGACTCGAAAGGGTTACGAAAATCGCAAACTTCCTAAAGAACTCCTGCACAAAGTATCACGGAGCATTTGCCCATTGGATTAATGGCGACACGGGCGAAACTAGGCCATTTAGCGAAAAGGATAATGGTGGTGATATAGTTGAGACTGCACTACTATTCCAAGGCCTACTAACCGCTCGAGGTTACTTCGATGGCGCTAGCGCCGAGGAATCAGCACTTAGAGCCACGATATCCGAACTTTGGGAGGCAATCGAATGGACTTGGTACCAAAATGGTTCAGATGCAATATATTGGCACTGGAGCGAAGAGTATGGTTTTGAGATGAATATGAAGGTGTCGGGATGGAATGAAGCGCTTATTGTCTATGTGCTTGCCGCCTCATCACCAACATATCCAATCACTGCCGATATCTACCACTCAGGTTGGGCACGTAATGGTGCGATGGCAAATGGTAAGGAGTACTACGGTTATACTCTGCCACTTGGCTATGAGTATGGAGGACCGCTATTCTTTGCGCACTACTCATTTATGGGCCTAGACCCTAATAGGCTAAGTGATAGCTATGCGGATTACTTTGAGCAGGGTAGGGCACATACACTAATTAACTATGAGTACTGTAAGGCTAATCCACTAGGGTATGATGGGTATAGCGAGGAGTGCTGGGGACTTACTGCTAGCGATGGCGATGAGGGCTACTCAGCACACTCACCGACAAATGACCGTGGGGTAATTGCACCCACAGCAGCACTATCATCTATGCCATACACCCCTGAAGAATCTATGGCAGCACTTCGCTACTTCTACTATAAACTCGGGGATAAGCTTTGGGGTGAGTACGGCTTTAGAGATGCCTTTAACCTCACTGCTAATTGGGTAGATGAACAGTATATCGCCATAGACCAAGGGCCAATCATAGTTATGATCGAAAACTACCGCAGTGGGCTGCTTTGGGATATCTTTATGGCAGATAGCGAGATTGTAGGGGGGCTAACAAAACTAGGTTTCACAATTAAATAACTTTGCAACAATGAAGAGATTTTTTCTATTTGCATTAATTCTACTCGGTAGCCTTAGCCTATCGGCGCAGGAGCAGTTCTCAAAGTATGAGACAAGAGAGTATATCTCTCAGGGCGATACACTGCCATATAGAATTCTATACCCAAAGGGCTTTAACGAGAAGAAGAGCTATCCAGTAGTGCTATTTATGCACGGAGCAGGCGATAGAGGTACTAATAATTGGCACCAACTGCGCCTCGGAGGCGAACTATTTGCCAGCGAGGAGGCTCAAAAGGACTATCCTGCAATTGTTATATACCCACAGTGCCCAGCGGATGAGATGTGGACACACCGTACGAAGTGGGAGGTGCCAAATGTAGGTTGGTGCTTCGACTTTCCACTAGGGGTTAAGCCACCAAGAGGTTCGGAGATGGTAATGGAGCTTATGGACTCACTACTCTCTAAGCCATATACCGACAAGGATAGGGTATATATTATGGGTATATCGATGGGGGCTATCTCAACTCTAGAGTACCTATATCGATTCCCTGAGAGGTATGCCGCGGCAGTGGTAATCTGTGGAGGTAATGACTCTAAGTATGCCCAGAGTTATAGCCATATTCCGATTTGGTTCTTCCACGGTGATAGAGATGATGTAGTGCCACCGAAGTACTCCTCAACCCTCTATGTAATCACAAAGGATGGTAACCCAGAGACTCGCTATACAAATTTTCCAGATAAGAGACACGATATATACTTCGAGACACTAGAGCATCCCGAGCTATTAGAGTGGACATTTAAGCAACGTAGAAAAAATAGATAAGTAATTATGAAAAGAAGAATCTTTGCGGCAGCCATAGCGCTGCTATCTCTGAGCTCACTTAAGGCGCAGATACCGCAGACCTACTGCAACCCACTAGATGTGGACTATACCTATATGATCTATAACTCAGCTAAGGATCTATCATATAGAGCAGGAGCTGACCCTGCAGTGGTTGAGTTTAGAGGCGAGTACTATATGTTTGTAACTCGCTCGATGGGTTACTGGCACTCTACTGACCTTGTGGATTGGGACTTTATTGAGCCTGAGAATTGGTACTTTCAGGGTTCAAATGCCCCAACAGCGATGAACTATAGGGACTCGGTAGTCTATATGATGGGTAATCCTACGGGCTCGATGGTTATTCTTGAGAGTAGCGACCCTAAGAGTGGTGAGTGGAAGGCTGCATCGCCAACTATTCTGCATAACCTCCAAGACCCAGAGCTATTTATCGATGATAATGGCGACGCGTATGTATATTGGGGATCGAGTAATAAGTTCCCGATTAGAGCAAAGAGGCTAGATAGAGAGAAGCGCTTTATCCCTGAGAATGAGATTCACGAGATGTTTAACCTAGATGAGGAGAACCACGGTTGGGAGCGTTTCGGTGAGAATAACTACCACCCAACTCTCAAGGAGGGCTATATCGAGGGTGCAGCGATGTTAAAGCATAATGGTAAGTACTACCTACAGTATGCAGCACCGGGAACGCAGTTCAATGTCTATGCCGATGGTGTATATATTGGTGATAGCCCACTAGGGCCGTGGGAGTATATGGAGAGCAACCCTATGTGTCTAAAGCCGGGAGGATTCCTTAATGGTGCTGGCCACGGTATGACTATGAAGGATAAGTATGACCAATATTGGCACTTTGCCTGTATGGCTCTTGCATCGAACTGCCACTGGGAGCGCAGACTATGTATGTTCCCAACGTTCTTTGATAGCGATGGACTAATGTATAGCGATACAGAGTATGGCGACTATCCACGCTACGGATCGGAGCACCCAACTAAGGCAGGTAGATTTACAGGATGGATGCTACTATCATACGGTAAGCCAGTGAGGGCAAGCTCTTCGATACTAGAGGTAACAAAGAGTACAGAGACTGATGGTAATTACGTTGAGGATACAATCATTACTCCTCGTAGGTTTGATGGTACATTTGAACTATCAACCCTAAGTGATGAGAATGCAAAGTCATATTGGGTTGCAAGTGAGAATAACGCCGAACAATTTATTGAGATCGACCTAGAGCAGGTCTCAACTATCTATGCGCTTCAGATCAACTACTTCGACCACCTAAGCGATATGTACGGAAGGTACGATAATCTGCGCCACCTATACACAGTCGAAGCATCGCTTGATGGCAAGGAGTGGAGCGTGATTGTAGATAAGTCAAATAACTGGAAGGATGTGCCAAATGACTACGTTGCACTACGTCAGCCAGTGGAGGCACGCTATGTTAGGTATAATAACATTAAAGTTCCTACGCCATACCTTGCGATGTCGGAGTTCCGTATCTTTGGGGTAGGTAGCGGTAAGAAACCAGCAAAGATCTCGGGGCTTACAATCGATAGAGAGGCAGATAGACGTGAGGCAATCCTGAAGTGGGATGAGGTTAAGGGCGCACAGGGATATAATGTGAAGTGGGGTATCAGCCCAGATAAACTATACCACTCGTGGTTAGTGTATGATGAAACTGAGCTTAAGGTAACCACGCTAAATAGTGGTTCGACCTACTACTTCTCTGTTGAGCCATTCAATGAGAATGGTATTGGTCAAGCAACTAAAGTTAAGGAGGTAAAGTAATGAAGAGATTTTTAGTTTTATTATTGCTGCCAATATTACTTGGGTGTGGAGATTCAAAATCTGAATCTAGTGCAGGTAACGCTGATATTCAAATTGTAGAGACTCTACTTCGTAACACTGTAAGATATTACGACCTACTGCGCCACGATAATGGGCTATACCACGACTTTGTACCGCTAAATGGTACAGAGACTAATCGTGGATCATCGGCTAATGTCGGTATGGGGCTTGTGGCTCAATGTATCGGTGTGGAGATGGGTTGGAAGGTGAGCGCTGAGGCAGAGGCGGAAGTTATCGAGACCCTAGAGGCTGTACTTGGAGTTGAGGGAAGTCCTATTAAGTTAGCGAGAAATGAGGCAAATTGCTTTGTGCACTTCTTTGACCTTACAACTGGGCAGATGACTGGCGATACTTGGAGCCCGATCGATACAGACCTAATGATTGGCGGTGCGCTATTTGCAAAGCGCTACTTCGGGGAGAATAAAACTATTGCGAAGTATGCCGATGAGCTATACGCTATGGTAGACCACACTAATTTTGTGGGAGATCCAGCCCTTGGCCACGTATCGCTATCGATGGAGGATGATGGCTCGGCTTCTGGGAAGTGGACACTACCATATAATGAGTATATGATCGTTGCGTGGTTTGCGAAGTGTAAGAGCGAAGATCCGAACTCAGATGCAAATAAGCTGTGGAATCAGTGGTATGGTACGCCTGAAAATCTGCCACTTGCAACTTATGTAACTAAAGACGGTGAGAGCTATAGTGTGCCGACAGACCACGCTAAGACAAAGGACTTTACATCGAACTTTACATTTATGTTTAATTACCTATTTGTAAATGAGTTTACTGAGAGTCCAGCCTACCTAGATGCTATGCGTAGAGCCGCCTATGCCGATAGAGCGTGGTGGAACGAGAGAGATGACCTAAAGGCTAAGGGACTTCAGAGCTATGAGTGGGGTACAACGGCAGGTGCTGGCCTTAGAGAGCGTGATGGAGAGTTAGTCGAGGGCTATACGGTCGATAAGATATGCGCAAGGGAGCATATTGGTACATCGAGGGATAAGAATAGATATCTAAATGTAGCACCAAGTGCAATGATAGGCTACTCGCCAGTACTTCCCGACCTTGTGCGCCGTGATCTACTTGCACTATACCGTGACCCTAGAGGCGTGGGCAAGTTGGTTCTTCCAAAGAGAGAGGGTATTACAAGCCATCGCGATACAGTGCTATGGAAGTATAGCTATAGCGATATAAGCTGGAAGCCGACAAAGATAGAGGGTGTAGATTATGCCTGTATGCTCTTAGGGCTAGCCGCGCTACCTGAGATGCTCGGGGTCGACTTCTTTAAGGAGTATAATGACTTCTTTAGCGATCAGGCACCAAACTATAGTAGAAGATAGAGATACAAAGAAAAGGGAGCAGAGTTTCAGATATGAACTCTGCTCTCTTGTTTTTTAGGTATACTTTTATTAATTTTACATCTTTAGGGTAGGGCTATCTAAAGATGGAACTGCTATTGCACACAAAAAAGACAATTACGATATGGAGATAAGAGTAGCACGCAAAGATGATATTGCTCAGATAGTCGAACTTCAGAATCAGCACCTGCTATCATCTAAGGATGCTAGTAGTGGTTTCCTTGTCTCAGGCTTCTCGAAACAGGACTATGCACGCTTTATAGATGAGTATGAGTACTTCTATGTGGCACTCAGCGAGCAATCTAAGGTTGTAGGCGTGCTTATGGCATATAACTCCGTGAGGGTTAAGCCTGAAGATACCAACAACAACCTTATTAGATCATCTATCGTAGGTGAATTTGTACTTATTAAACAGATATTTACGTCGCATAATGTTGAAGGTAAGGGTGTTGCACGTGAACTATATAGTGAACTCTATAGGGTGGCTGGGAGTAGTGTTACATTTGCCTGTGCGATAGTTATCGAGCCATTCAATGCTAGGAGCTGTGAATTCCACAGAAGGCAAGGTTTTGTTGAGTTTCTGAACTTCGTGCCCGTGCCCGATAGAGATGGAGTTGTGAGACTTCGCTCTGCTTGGATTCGACCAGCTGAGAACAGAGAGCTATCAGACTCAATTAGACTTACTAACGTTAACACAGGAGATGACCTCGGTGATGTGCTATCTAGTAGATCTAATACACTTGTTGAGCTATATAGACATGAGGATAATCTGAATTGGACAAAGTTCGGTATGCAATCCACAATTCTATTTGCACTCTTTGCCTCCTTTACATACTTCAATCAGGAGGTTTTAAGTGATGCAGATATAACTTTACTTATAATATTGGGAGTGTGGGGCATTATCGTCAATGTACTCTTTATGCTAAAGATTAAGAGTGGATT
>CAYJFH010000022.1:0-25561 GCA_964369485.1 uncultured Rikenellaceae bacterium
TGGTTCGCCTTTCAGGCTCACTTGTTTTTTCTTTTTTCCACGTCCCGTGGGACGGGAAAACGAAGTTTTCCATGGTTCTGTTTGTGCTTGTAGAGTCAAGCTAGTGAAATTATATACCACTGATGGCTACCCTTAGCAAGATTTACCTAGCTACGACCGACTGCCCTTCGCCATTGTTAACCTTCTAATAGAGATACTTGCTATAAGTAGGATAAGTAGCGAGGCTATCGATACAGCCGAGCTCGGGATATCATATAGATAGCTAAATAGTAGCCCGCAGAGTGCACATATAGTTGCGATAATCGAACTTAGTGCAACTATTTTATAGTATCTCTGTGAGAATACCCTGGCTATAAGTACTGGAATTGTAAGCATCGAGAGCATAAGCATAATACCTAGTATGCGGATATTAACAACTATACCAATGGCTAGAACCATTAGCATTATAGTATTTAGTAGCCTGACGGGTAGCCCCTGCGAGGCGGCGTACTCTTTGTCCAGTGACATAAATAGTATGGCGCGCCCTAGTAGTGCATATAGTGCAATTACTGCTACGTTAAATGCCGCTAGATATAGCAACTGCTCAGTTGTGGTCAGTAGTAGTGAACCAAATAGGTAGCTCATAAGGTTTGGAGCGTACCCCGGTGTAAGGAATATAAATATTACGCCTAGCGCCATCCCTGCACTCCATACCACGCTCGTAGCGCTATCTTCGCTAATCTTGAGCCTGCCACTTCTAGCCCTAGAGGTTAGGTGTTCGATGCCGAGTGCCGACATAATTGCAAATATTAGTGCGCCTAGTGTGGTGCTAAATCCTGCAAAGTAAGCGAGCCCGATACCCCCTAATGATGAGTGAGTAATCCCACCGCCAAGGAATAACAGCTTGCGAGTAACCATATATGTGCCAATAAGTCCACAGCTAATTCCCGAAAGAATTGCAGCTAATATTGCTCTCTGTACGAATGAATATGATAGTATCTCTTCCATTTATCTCTAATGTTTTTTGAGTACTGAATGTGCAACTTCGCCGTGTCCAACAATCTTTAGTGGGCAGTCATAGTGCGATAGTATCTCGGGTGTAATCTCGGCACTTGGGTGGTAGTGCAGCGTGCGATTTATACAGGCAATCGAACGGACGTAGCTACATATTGTCCCTAGGTCGTGCGATACCATTACAATGGCCATCTTTGCGTTCAACTCCTCTAGTAGCTCGTAGAAGCTCACCTGAAAGCGGCTATCTACATATGTTGTAGGCTCGTCGAGAATCAGTAGGTCGGGCTCAGAGACTATCGAGCGGCATAGTAGCACCCTTTGGAGTTGCCCCCCTGATAGCTCGCCAATCTGTCTATCCTTTACATCCTCTAATGCGCACTCTTTTAGAAGTCTATCGCAATTCTCTCTTTCGGTTTTGCTTGGTCTGTAATGTAAAGAATTACCCTGCAGACCACTTAGAACTACCTCTTTAACGCTAAGCGGAAAGTCCTTGTCGAGGGTTCTATGTTGCGGCATATAGCCAACCTTTAGCCCCTTGCGTAGCGATATCTCGCCACTCGTTGGCTTAATAAGCCCTAGTATAGTTTTGATTAGCGTCGTCTTACCGCCACCGTTTGGTCCAATAACGCCTATAAAGTCACTCTTATTTATGGTAAGAGAAGCGGAGCTTAGGGCTTCGCAATTATCGTAGCTTACCGATACGTTACTGATCTTGGCAATTTCCATACTCTGATTTATGATTTGTCTTACTTATTAAAGATTGCGATTGCTACGCCATTCATCGTCTCAGGCCAGTTGTAGGCTAGTGGCTCAAATGGTGTGAGAGGGAGTTTAGTCTCGGCAGATAGTACCTTTGCTGCATCATCTGAGTCGTGCGAACTATGTAGGATAGTGGTAACTCCCCTACGTTGCATCTCTGAGAGTGACTCCTTAATAGAGCGGATAGTTGGCTCCTTGCCATCAATTTCAAGTGCAATTTGTTTGAGGTTATAGTCATTTGCAAAGTAGCCAAGTGATGGATGTACAATGGCAAATCCCTCAATATTTGAGCGCTTAGCAGTCGATGTAATTGTACTATCAATAGAGGCAATAAGATTTAGTAGTGAGTCACGTTTTGAGTGGTTTAGCACTCCTAATCTCTCTAACTCAACAGCTGTATTATTTACAATTACTGCCATAGACTTAGGTGATAGCCAAATATGTGGGTCTATGCCGTGAGAGTGGTCGTGTGAGTGGTCGTGGTGGTTACAGGCACCCTCTATAAGCTCAATTCCACGGCTAAGGTCCGAGGTAGGGCATCCCCCCTCGGCCATTCTAGCGGCTAGCTCGCCTTCGAAGCCGAAGTGGCCAATGGTAAGGTATAGATCCGACTCGCTAAGTTCGGCAACTTGCCTAGCTGTAGGCTCAAAGGTCTCTGGAGATGTAGCCCCGGGAACTAGTACCTCGACTCTAACGGTTGAGTCGCATATAGATTCCACTACCCAAGCGGTAGGCTCTATCGATACGAATATAGTTGTATTACTTGGTGTAGTTTGGGTAGGTGAGCAAGCTGTAGTTGTGATTAATGCGCTTATTAGTAGTGTTTTGTGTAGTTTAAATCTCATTTTTTAGGTCTTGTTTTAAATAAAAGTTGCAATGTAGTTACATAATCTTTCAAGCCCTTGTTTGTCTATGTTGTCAAAAGTAGCCACACTTTGACTATCTATATCTAGTACTGCAATAACATCTCCATCTCTTAGGATAGGTACAACTATCTCACTGCGAGAAAGAGAGCTGCAGGCTATATGCCCCGGAAAGTTCTCGACATCGTCTACTATGATAGTATTGCGCTCTGCCCACGCTGTACCACATACGCCCTTGCCATAGGCAATACGTGTGCAGGCAACGCTGCCTTGGAATGGGCCAAGTACTAGCTCTTCGCCTTGAACTCTGTAGAATCCGATCCAAAACCACCCGAATACCTCGCGCAGTAGCGCTGAGATATTTGCTAGGTTTGCAACTCTGTCGCTCTCGTAGCTACATAGTGCCTCGGCTTGCTTTAGTGTTAGGGCGTAGAGCTCACTGCGCTCAACTGTTCTATCGATTATTATATCGTGTGCCATAGTCTTTACTTGTAGGGTTAGGGGTAAGTGTAGCAAAGATAGTAAAGATTATTGAAAAAAATTAATCAAATTTTCAATCCTGCTAAAAAAGTCCTATCTTCGTACTTATATAGATAGCAATAAAACTTTAAACTAACAAAATATGAGAATTAATAAGTCTATAGCGCCAATACTTGCGAGTGTTGCGCTGCTTGGTGGTTGTTCGCAGGTGAGCGAGACCACAGTAAAGCTCCTAGATATGAAATCGGAGCGTAGGAGTGTAGAGCTCGATGATAATTGGTACTATAAGAGCCTAAATGCACTTACTCAGAGTAAAGTAGTAGAGGATTGGACAAGGGCTGTAGTGCCGGGTACTATCCATACTGACCTTTTGAATAGCAACCTTATATCGCACCCATTCAAATCTACAAATGAGGAGAAACT
This sequence comes from uncultured Rikenellaceae bacterium, assembly GCA_964369485.1. Taxonomy (GTDB): domain Bacteria; phylum Bacteroidota; class Bacteroidia; order Bacteroidales; family Rikenellaceae; genus Mucinivorans. The sequence goes on from CAYJFH010000022.1 coordinate 3,519, forward strand.
ACAGTGGATAGGTCTTGAGGATTGGGTATACCAATCTAAATTTACCCTAGACTCTAAGATGCTTTCGGAGCAAAACCTAGAGATTGTATTTGAGGGACTAGATACCTATGCGACTGTATATCTTAATGATTCGTTGATTATTAGCGCCGATAATATGTTTAGAGAGTGGAGATCAGATGTTAAGACTCTTCTTCTTCCGGGCGAGAATGTACTTCGAGTAGAGTTCCTATCGGCATATAGCGAGGGTCTGAAGATTGCAAAGGAGTCGGAGATTCTTATGGTTGGATATAATGACAAAGGAGATGTTAAGACCTCTGTCTATACTCGTAAGGCACCATACCACTACGGTTGGGATTGGGGTCCACGCTATGTGACCTGCGGTATCTTCCGCCCAGTTACTATCGAAGGGTGGAGCGATGCGAAGATTGAAAATATTCACTATATCGAGAAGTCGCAGAGCCGTGAGCTTGCAACATTCGATGCTAACTTTACCATTGAGGCATCAAAGGCCGAAAGAGTAAATATCACACTAAGTGATGATGATGGTGTAAACTACTACTCGCAAGTGGTTGAACTTCAAGAGGGTGAGAATAAGATCGTTGCGCCTTTTGAGATCAAAAATCCGAAGCTATGGTGGCCAAATGGCACTGGTGAGGCTAATCTATATGAGATTAAGGCAATTGTATCTAGCGAGGATAATAGCAGAAAGTATGATGAGAACTCAACCGATATCGGTGTACGTACAATCAAGGTTATCCGCGAGAAGGATGCCGAGGGTCCGGGTGAAGGCTTCTACGTTGAGGTTAATGGCGAGCCTATCTTCTGTAAGGGTGCAAACTATATCCCGCAGGATCTATTCCTTCCAAATGTAGATGAGGATAAGTACGAGGAGTTTATCGAGATGTGTGTGGAGAGCAACTACAATATGATTAGAGTATGGGGTGGCGGTGTCTACGAGACTGAGAAGTTCTATGAACTATGTGACGAGAATGGTATTATGGTATGGCAAGACTTTATGTTTGCCTGCTCACTATACCCGTGGGATAAGGAGTTCTTCTCGAATGTAGAGCAGGAGGCTATCTATAACGTTCGCCGCCTACGTAACCACCCGTCTATCGCACTTTGGTGTGGAAATAATGAGATCACAGAGATGTGGTACCACTGGGGTGTTCAGAAGCAAGAGGGATGGAATGAGGAGCAGAGCGAGAAGGTATATGCAGGTATGCGTGCACTATTCTATGATCTACTGCCAAATATCCTAGAGGTTGAGGATACTACTAGATACTACCACCCAAGCTCACCACTATATGGTTGGGCAGCAGAGGAGAGTGCACACTCAGGTGATGTTCACTACTGGGGTGTATTCCACGGCGAGCAGCCATTTAGCGTCTACAAAGACCGTCCGGGTAGATTTAGTAACGAGTACGGCTTCCAGTCGCTAGCCTGCTATGATACTTACCGTGAATACTTCAACGAGGATGAGATTACACTATACTCTGATGCGATGGTAGTTCACCAGAAGAATGCAAAGGGTTATCGTGTTATTGAGGAGTATATGGAGAGAGACCTGCCGATCCTAAAGGATAACTTTAGAGAGTATGTCTATCTATCTCAGATCCTTCAGGCCGAGGGTATCAAGATTGCAATGGAGGGTCACCGCCAGAAGAGACCTTGGACAATGGGTTCGGTATATTGGCAAGTTAATGACTGTTGGCCAGTGACCTCTTGGTCGTCTATGGACTCTGAGATGCGTTGGAAGGCACTTCAATTCTATGCGAAGGAGAGCTTCGAGCCTACTACTATCTCATTTGAGGCTATCGACTCATCGAAGATGGTGAAACTTTGGGGTGTAACCGATGAACTCCTAGCGCAAAAGGGTAGTGTAGAGCTAAGACTTATCGACTTCAATGGCAAGGAGCTTTGGAGCGAGAGGCTAGATGTTAATATCCCTAGAAATGGCAACCAAGAGATACTATACCGCTCGGCGGAAGAGTTACTAAAGGGAGCAGACGCTCGTGAGGTAGCACTTGTTGCAGAGGGTAAGATCGATGGCCATAGAGTGAGAAAGATTCACTACTTCACTCCATTCAAGGATCTAAAGCTGCCAAAGGCTGACTACGATGTTACATATAGTGTCGATGATAAGGATGAGGTAAAGGCTAAGATTACAGCTAAAACTCTACTGAAAAATGTACTATTCGAGGCAGAGGATATCCAAGAGAACCCATCGGATGCCTACTTCGATATGCTACCGGGCGAGAGTAGAGAGATTGAGCTTAACTTTAAGAAGGAGCGCTCAACAGTAGAGCCAAGGGGTATATTCGTAACAACGCTAAATTCAATGGTTGGCAGAGAGTCTGCAAAACCTATAACTAAAAACGTAGAGTAAAGAAGAGATGGATGAAATTCTAGTATGCCCACAGTGTCAGGGCGAAAATTGCTACTTTGATACAGTGCTTAATAACTGCCCAGATTGTAGCTATGAGTGGACACCTAGCCAAGGTGACACGGAGACGGCAACTGTGGCAAAGGATAGCAACGGTGCAGAGCTATTCGATGGTGATGCAGTTACTGTTATCAAGGATCTAAAGGTTAAGGGTAGCTCTATGGTCATTAAGCGTGGTACTAAAGTTAAGAGTATCCGCCTGACTGAGAATCCAGAGGAGGTAGACTGTAAGGTCGAGGGATCAAGTATCGTACTTAAGACCTGCTTCTTGAAGAAGTAGATTAATGGGTAAAATGAAGGAGGGGTGTGTAGGTTCAACTGAACTTACACACCCCTCTTCTTATCGCCCCCTTTAGGAGTAGTAGATGAAACTATCTAAGAAGGTTTTCGTATGGAGACTTTGGAGCCTTTGGAGCTGGTTTTGGAAGCTCTGCCTTTCTGTAGTACTTAGGTCTAGTCGGTATAGCCTTAGTTGATTCTACTCTAGGAGCTTCAGGTGCACCTATTCCTTCGGTGTTAGTTTGGAACCCTTTTTTAGTGAGTGCTGTTGTAGGTACTCCGCTGACGTGGCATCCAAATGCAACTGCGTAGTAGCGAGTTCCGCTAGTTAGATTATCGTACTCTACGATCTTATCTCCAGAGATTAGCTCATACTCGATAAGGAATCCCGCTTCCTCTATAAGGTGCGCAATTATCTCGTCATCGGTCATAGCATCTGCTGTAGTCTCTTCAATAGCAGTAGTATAGTACTTATCTGTTGCGTTTGTTACGGTAATCTCTCCGATAGCTGAAGTGTAGTCAACATTTGATATGTAGATGTTAAACGTGTTATCAGATGGCTCTACAGCTAGAGTTGTGCCTGTAGTTGTGGCAACCTCTGTGGTTCTTATACCCTCTGGTGATACACCAAATACGAAGAATGAGTATGGGGTCTCAGACTCTAGGGTGTAGAATAGATCGTCGGCAGTATTGTAGATACCGCTACCTGCCTCAAGTGGTGCCCACGCAGCTGTCCAGTAGTCGCTACCTAGGCTATTTCCTAGATCAATAAATCCCTGTGCTGCAGCATTCGGATCACTGCTATAATCTTCCTGATATCTAATGGTTTGGAGTGCTCCAACGTAGAACTTAGTCTCTTGGTTTGTAGCTTGGATATCAAGGTCGAATGAGTATGAAGTTGCATTGCTAGCCGTTACGGTAAATGAGCCGTAATCTGCTGGAGGTGTTTCGGCGAGTGTGGTGAATGGCTCCGAGAAGAAGGTCTCAGATGTTACCTCCCCGGTGGTGTTGAGCCCAAATGCAAATGCAATATACTCAGTCTCAGGTGTTAGGTCATCTATCGGATAGGTGTAAGCGCCTAGATTTGTAAGGGCTGTGTAGACCGAGATAGGATCATCGCCGCGCTCCTCTATAAGGTTCGCTATTGCATCAGCAAGTAGTTGTGCTATGGCGTCTCTACCACCATAACTCTCAATTACCTCTTCAGTCATATGGGCAACGTAGTATCTAGAGTCATTGTTGGTCGGCGTGCAGACAATCTCCGCAGTAGTTGCAGTGATGTTTTGTGCTGTAAATGTGATCGATTGCGCTACGCCTTGCTCAGTTGTGATAACCTCAGAGATAGTTGCCTCAGATGTTGCCACACCCTTGTCGGTAAGGCCAAAAGCATAGACGTAGTAGTCTGTTCCTGCCGTAAGTTTATCGATCATATCAGACTGTACTCCTACATTGGTAATGGCAGCAAAGACATCATTAGGGTCGTGTCCATTTAGCTCGATAAGGTCATTAATTTGTCTTAGAGATGCCTCTACAAGTGCGTCAGGTCCACCTACTGCATCTAGTACCTCAGCAGTGGTGATACCGAAGTAGTAGCTATCCTCTAGGTTGCTTGGTGTAATTTCGATATCGAATGAATTGGTAGTGATATTCGATGCGGCAAATGTAAAGGTGAGTTGTGGTGGAGTCTCAGTCTCAAGCGTTGTAAATTTATGCTTGAAGATCTCCGTGGTAAATTCGCCTTTGGTGTCGATACCTACTGCCAGTACATAGTACTCAGTATTAGGCAATAGTCCATCCGCACTAAGCGTTACGACATCTTTTGGTAAGACTGTCATTATGAACTCCTCTACTGTAATATCTCGGAATGCAGCCTCGTCTACTATTTCAGTGTGAAACGATTCTAGAATATCTGCATCGCTTGTAAAAAGTTCATTGTATTGAGTAACTGAGAAGTAGTCTGCGTAGTAGTACTCACCGGTAGGGTTAGGGGTAAAGGTAATATCTGCGGCAACATCAGTGATATTGCTAGAGGAGATTGTGATTGTAAGTCCATCCGATGGGGTTGGAGGGGTAGGAGGTTCGGGAGCTGGGGTCTCTTGGCAACTGCTAAGGCCAAATAGTACCATTGATAGGAAAATGAGTAAATTTGTTTTCATTGTTTGGTTTTATATAGGGTTAGTTGAAAAATCAATTTAAAAACCATTGGGGGGTTTGAAAAATAAATTAAAAGTACTGGAAATGAACTACTCAAATATAATAAAATAATTTAACTTTCACTAATAGATGTCGATAAAAAAGAGTGACGATCCCTATTAGTTAGGAATCGCCACTCTCTTTGTGGATCTCGTGGGGGAGATAATCTATATTTTAATGACTATCTAGCCTTGATTGGGATTATCTCTTGCACGGAGTTGTTACTACTATTTCGTGGATTTATAGGTGCTTCTCTTTCGAAGATTGGGCTATTGTTCGTTGGGGTAATACCTCTATCCGATGATACTAGCTTCGAGGTTTGGTTACCATTTGTATCCAGACCCATTACAATAGCATCGTAATTTGTACCTAGTGTCACGTTGTAGCCAAGTCGAGTAGTACCTACCTCTGTCATCTCGGTGTAGAACTCAGTGCGCGACATATGGCTATAGGCTGGAGTTGCATGTAGCTCTTCAAGAGCCTCTAGAAGGTGTAATTCGAGCTCTCTAGAGCCTATTCCGCCATTTGCAGCCAGAACACTTGCCTCAACAAGTGATGTATAGTATCTGTTGTTATGGCCTTGTGGTACCACATTAACTATCACCTCGCCTACCGTTAGGTATTCATATGTGATATTAAAGTTATAGGTAGGGTATGAGAAGGTGCTATATGGATTAGATATAGTTGTGCCTGCCGGAGTTAGATATCCAATTGGATTAACCCCAATGACAACTAATCTATATGTGCTGTTTTCAGATAAATCACTTACAGTTTGTGTTTTATCTCCGCTTATTAGGTGGTCAGCGTAGTATTCCTCCTTCTCTTCGTTTGTCATACCACTTGTACTTACTGCGTGAAATTGTAGTACAGCATTTGTAATATTAGTTGTATTGCCACTAACAGAGTTGTAGTACTCTTCAGTTACAAGCGCTGTAAGGTATGTATCATAGATATTAGAGGCGTCGATGTTAAATGTTAGTGATGTCTCGCCTGCATTAACTAGTGAGCTGCTAGTAGTAAGGCCGCCTCTTGTTGTGAATGAACTAGACTTCGCTAGCGAAGAGACAGCTGAGACCGCCCCCGATGAGTACTGAACACCTAGACCATATACTCTATATGCCTTATTCGGCTCAAGAGCAGTCGATAGCATACGGTCAAGCGTGCCAGTGAAAGTAAGTTCATTGAATCTACTCTCTTTATTCGAGGCACTACTTAGTTCGCTGTTAATAGTGCTCATAATAGCACTCTGTATCTGGTCATCTGTGTATTGATCAGATATTACTATAGTAAAGTACCTCATTGATGATGAGCTTGGAGTAATTCTAGCATCAACGTTGTATGAAGTATAGCTATTGACATTAATCGAGATACTGTTGCTATACCCATCAGTTGTGAATTTATCTGAGACAAATACATCTGTGGATAGCGTTCCATCGCTATTTAGACCCACCGCAAATACTCTGTAGTCGGTATCTAGTGTTAGGCCACTGAATGTCTTATCTATGTTGCCAGCAACAGTTATGCTATTTACTGCTGACTCAACGCTTCCTCCTTGATTTGTAATCTGCTGGTTAACGTGATATTCTATACTCGCATTTAGAGAGTTTCCAGCTATCATAGCATCGTAATCCGAGTTCTTGAACACGTTGATATAGTAGCGAGCTGTAGTGTGATCAACAGTAGTCTTAATAGCTACACTTTGGCTAGTTACATCGGCAATCTCAATTGCAATATTGCTAAGAGCAGCATCTGGCGATTTGAACTCCTCTGTGTAGAATACCTCTGAGTCGATCATATATCTATAGTAGACCCCTACTGCAACGACCTTATAGTCAGTGTTAGGTTGAATCTCAATCGTCTTTTGATCATTATGCTCAGATGTAAGTGCATTAAATTTTGATTCCTTAAATAGCAAAGGAAGAGGATCGTAAATATTGAATAGTTGCTCCTGTAGATAGTCATTAATAGCCTCATCACTACCTAGAGCTGTTAGTTCCGCTGTTGTTAGTGCCACAGTATAGTATGGTCCATTATATCCCGATACAGTGCCAGTGACCGTTACACTATTCGATGTTATCTCATCTATAGTAAGCGATACGACCTGTTCGGCAGCAGTGGTGATCTCCTCTGAGTAGTAGAGTACCGAGTTGATCTTCTCTTCGAAATTAACATTAACTATCACTAGTTTGTAAGTTGTAGTAGGTTGTATGTAAAGTCTCCCTGCAGAGCCTCCACTTGCTGTGAGCTCGTTGAATTCAGTCAGCTTTGCATCGCCACTAAGTGAACCATATTGAGCCATTAACTCATCTTGGAGATAGTTGTTAACAGCCTCGTCGCTACCTAATTCGTTAAGCTTCGCAGTTGTCAGAATCGTTGTGTAGTATCTTTGATCTGCATCATTACCAGACGCGCTATACCTAACATGCTTATCGGTCACTGAGACAATAGTGATAACTATACGTTGATCAATCGTGGTTGTGAAGATCTCAGATGGGTATAGCTCCGAGGTCTCGCTTAGTTCACTATCAAGACCCACGGCAACCACTCTATAGTCAGTGTTTTTAGCCAGTTTAGTGTGTGAAGTTGTAGTCTCCCCTTCAACTAGGTCTGAGCTGGTAACATTAGACTTAATGTAGGCGATAACTTCGCTAGAGCTTAGAGTTTCATATTCACTCTGTGGTATAATGACCGTTGCGTAGCTCTGGTCAGCAATAGATGGTGTAACTTTCACTAAAACAGTCGTAGATGTGACATTACTAATATCGAATGTAAATGTCTGAATTGGAGTATTACTAGTTGCAATTGCCTCTGACCAACTCACACCAGAGGTTATAGTGCCATTTGCAGTGATACCAATTGTAAAGATATAGACTAGATCTTCGTTGTTGTCGATTGATTGAGTGCTCGCCCCAGTAGATAGGTGGTCGGCATATCTATCTGCTTGACCCTCACCGTTAGGTGTAAGACCATTGAGAATCTCAATTGCGTCTTGATATAGGTAGTAGTCACTAGTTAGGGTATCCCTTAGTGATTTAGGTACGATATATGTGAAGTAGCTCTCATTGTTGTCGCTTGGAGTCACACTATACTTAACCACATTACTCTGTGATGAGATATCACTGTATGTAAATGTAGCTCCCTTTAGGGTCTTGAACTCCTTAGATATAATGAGGCTAGTTGTCACCTCGCCATTTAGTTCAATACCGAAGCTATAAGCGAAGTAGCCTAGGTTTGGAGCAAGTTCCTCGATGTTAAGGGTAGTTGTACCCATCTGGGCGTTAGCCTTAACAACCTCTGAAAGGTCGCCGCCGCCACCCATTTCATATAGGCGAGTGGTTGCAAAGTCGATAAGTTTATCAGTGCCTCCAATACCATCTAGCTCTAGCGCTGAGATAACATCAGTGTAGTAGTATCTATCCTCCATCGAAGCAGTTGTAGTTACCTCGGCAGAGTTTGTAGTGATACCACCTACCTCGATGGTAAGGGCTAGTGCGTCCTCGCTCAGTGTAGTAAACTCTTTGGTTGCAAATTTGCCAACTAGCGCTCCATCAACATTTAGCCCAGTTGCAAAGGCAACGTAAGTAGTCGATGGTAGGAGTGGTTGAGCAGTTAGATTAGAGTTACCTTTAGATAGTACTTCGGCAAGAAACTCAGATGGACTCTTGCCCGCATCTGTTGCCATCTTGCTGATAAGTGTAGTGATATAGTTGCTCATATCTGAGCCACTTACCGCAGCGCTATACTCATCCTTGGTTAGGTAAGAGGTAAAGTGAGTTTGGGTAATTGAGCTAGGATTTGTAGTAATCGTAGCCGAATTGCTTTGAATATTAGAGGTGCTTATAGTAAGCGAGAAGTCCTCGCCCACCGGTGGTGTTGGAGGTGTCGGTTCGGGAGTTTCTGTACACCCCGTTACCACTAGTAGTGCAGTGGCAAGTAATGAAAAGAGTAAAAATTTAGATTTCATATTTTTGTTGTTTTTAGTATATCTATATCTGCAAAGTTGTGATACTCCACAATGCAAAAGTAGTTATCATAGTGCAAAACCAACAGAAGTGCCCTTTGAACTTTATGCCATATTTTTGGAACTTTGTGACATATTTTATAATACTTTGGTAGTTAGTTTTTTAGTCTTCTGTATTTGCCTCTAAATTTCCTCTTGTCATATTTAATTTTTGATGAAATTACATAGAAAAAAGGGCTAATCGAGAGAATTTTAATCCTCGATTAGCCCTAAGAAAAGCAGTAGTTGTTACTCTATGTTTATCTCTGAAATTACTTAGTCTTTTTGCCTATTGATTGTTCAAAGAAGTAAGGTGATTTTGCAATCATACCACGACTATTGCCAGTAAGTATTATGCCGTCAGGTGCGATATTAATAGCCGAAGTTATCTCACCCTCGTCACTTAGGCCGAAGGCATAGACAGCGTAACGGGTATTGAATTCAAGGTTCTTTATAACCTTATCGATCTCGCCAATATTTGTCACAGAGCTGTAGAATGCGATCTTAGACTCTGCCGCCGCCTCGCGCTGCTTCTCTAGCTCTCCTAGAACGTAATCTGCCACCTTGTTATCGCCACCAATTGAGGTGATAACATCCTCGGCAATCACACTTGTATAGTACCTTTGGTTATGGCCTATAGGTGTAACGTGTAGGGTCACCTCTGTGGCTAGTGGCTCAGCACTACTGCTGAATTCAAAGTCAAGCTGCCCAACTCCAGTAGTTGTATACGGCTCGCTGATATGTACCTCTGTGGTAACTACCCCCGAGGTGTTAAGCCCAAAGATAACTGCTCTAAAGTTAGTACCCGATAGTAGGTCTTCGGCCGATAGGTCGCTCTGACCATCACTTGTGATAGATTTGTAGTAATCTGCCTTCTGCTCTGTAGTCATAGATGCAGTAGCTGCTATATGCTCCTGAAGTAGTAGGTTCTTTATAGTCTCTTTATTTTGGTTGTAGTAGTTGTATGCCTTCTCGGAGATAATATCTGAGTAGTATCTATCCGAGTCATTCGATGGTGTGATCTCAATATCGATCGAAGAGGATGTAGCCTCCTCTAGGGTAGTGGTAAAGCTAAGTCCACCAAGGGTTGTAACCTCTACACCCGGCGAGAGGTTGCTCGTAACCCCACCATTAAGGGTTAGCCCTAGTGAGTAGGCAGTATATTTGCTGGCAGGTTGTAGATTCTCGAAAGTTCTCATAGCGGTGCCCATATCGGTGATCTCGTTGTAGATCTGCTCCGAGCCATTACACTTTGCGATAAGTGTGCCTGCCATATACTCCTTAATATCCTCGACAGATGCAAGTGGTGTAAGCTCCTCTTCGCTAAGTAGAACGGTGAAGTAGCGGCTATCACTAAATGACGGTGTAGATTCAAAGGTTGCGGCGTATGAGTTATACTCCTTTATCTTAATCTCGATAGTTCCAAGCTGAATGTCAGGGGTACTAAAGTTTGCAGAGTAGAATACCTCAGATTCGATAACCTTAGAGAACTCTACATTAACTGCTGCTATCACATACTCAGTATTAGCCTCTAGGTTAAACTCCTCGCTTACTGTGCCTTGTTGTGTGTTTGCGCCATAGGCATCTCCTTGCCTATCGGCTGGTAGTTCCGAGTAGAAGTTATATAGCTCCTCTTGGAGGTGGTTGTTAATCGCCTCTGGGCTACCTAGAGATGCCACTAGTGAGCTCTTTATCGCAGCGATATAGTAGTCTCTATCCTGAAGTGTTGGAGTCGCAGTAACCTTAACTAACGTCTCCTCTACACTCTCAATGTTGATAGTAATACTCTGAGTCGCAGGAGCCTCTAGGGTCTTAAACTCAAGGCTCTTTGGTGCATCGAAGAACTCTCCACTACTATCCATACCGATAGCTAGAGCAATATAGGAGCTATTTGGTTCTAGGTTCTCTAGTGCCATAGTGGCACTTCCCTTGTGTAGGGAGCTCACTAGATACTCCGAGGTGCTGATGCCTTGAGCCTCTGCCATCCTCTGAACGTAACTATTAATATAGTCGTGGATTTGGATGTTGCCAGATAGCTCTTGGAACTCCGCCTTTGTAAGGTGGCCTAAGAAGTAGCTCTGGTCGTCATTGCTTGCAGTAGCTGTCACCTGAGCAGTAGTTGTTGTGATCTTTGAACTCGTTAGCGTCAGCGAGAACTGATCAGCTGGCGGTGTCGGAGTTGGCGTTGGTGTTGGGACTGGTTCACATCCAGCCAGTGCTAGCACAGTAGAGGCTATCAATGCTAGTAGGTTAAGTCTTTTTTTCATCGTAAGTAATTTTTTTTCAGTAAAGTTGGTTTAATTGTTGTATTGCTATTAAATCATTGTATTATATGTATTTGATTTTTTAAAATAATGATACATAGTAGTTTAGCCCAAGAATAGATTGATTAAAGCTATTAATCAATCACACTATAGCTCAATGGCAATCAAACCACTACGCTTTTCGCAGTAGAAGTTTAATCCCGATGGCTATTTCTCTTGTCCAAGAAGCTTTGGTGGGGCCTCCGCACAGATTGACTATAGGTAGTTGTCAATCTTTATCTTTGAGGGTAGCAGTGAGCTGACATCTTCGCCAAAGTGGTGAAGTTCTCTAACGGCCGAAGAGCTTATGTGGATATGCTCAGGGGAGGTTAGTAGGTAAATCGTCTCAATGGTACTCTCAATACCACGGTTTAGAATTTCAATAGAGCGTTCAAACTCCATATCTTCGCTATTGCGTAACCCTCTAATAATGTGAGTTGCACGTTGAGCCTTACAGAATTCAACGGTAAGGCCTTGGTAGGTCTTAACGGTAACTCGCGGCTCCTTTGCAAATACATCCTCGATTAGGCACTTTCTGTTCTCTACACTCAAGAACCCTTCCTTAGAAGTGTTCACACCCACACCAATTACAATAGAGTCGAATATTGTCAGGGCTCTGCGCACAATTGCCTCGTGCCCAGAGGTAAAGGGGTCAAATGATCCCGGAAATATCGCTACTTTTAACATTGTGTAAGTATAACATTGTTGAGGTTATCGGCCATAAAGATAGAACTAAAAAATTAAATTCAATATATTTTGTCACTTTTTTATCTCAAATTCCTCGCTTTTTTAGGTGTAATACGTGCCAAAATCCCTAAAATAACTCATAAAAAGTTTGGTGACAATAAAAATAAATAGTAATTTTGCACCCACTTATCCGAAACTGTGGTGTCGCTTGGAGAGCGGCGACTCTTTAAATGTGTGGGCGAGTCCCCGCCTCAAGAGTAATTACATAGTGGGAAGCATAAGCCTTTAAGGGGGGAGGGTCAATCCCAAAGCCCTAAAAAAAACACAATAAAAAGATGGCAACTAAAATCCGCCTTTCACGTCACGGTAAGAAGCAATATGCGTTCTACCACATTGTAGTAGCTGATAGCCGTTCACCACGTGACGGTAAATTTATCGAGAAGCTAGGTACTTACAACCCAAACACTAACCCTGCAACAATCGAACTTAACTTCGATAGCGCACTTAGCTGGATCCAAAAAGGTGCTCAACCAACTGACACAGCTCGTGCAATCCTTTCTTACAAAGGTGTTCTTATGATGCACCACCTTAACGGCGGTGTTAAAAAAGGTGCACTTACAGAGGAGCAAGCTGTTGCTAAGTTTGAGAAGTGGCTATCTGAGAAAGAGGCTCAAGTTCAAGCTAAGAAGGATGGTCTTAAGGCTGACGGTATCAAAGACGCTAAGTCTCGTCTAGCTGCTGAAACTAAGGTTAAAGAGGAGAGAGAAAAAGCTGTAGCTGCTAAACTTGCTGCTGCTGCCGCTGCTGCTGCACCAGTTGCAGAAGAGGCTGCTGAGGAAGCAACTGAAGAGGTTGCAGTTGAAGAAGTAGCTGAAGAGGCTGCTGCTGAGTAATTTTCGGCAATACTGATATCTTTTAAAGATGAACTATAACGACAAAGCCCGTGCCGCTATCGACCCAATCCACAAGATTGGTAAGGTGACAAAGAACTACGGATCGGAGGGTGAAGTCGTACTAAAGCTCGGCGGTGCAATTACCGCAAGAGAGCTTATAGAGAGAGTAAAGGAGGAGCCGCTATGGATCGAAATCGATTCCATAGCGACTCCTTTCTTTGTTTTGAGTGCGAAGAATCAAGGTGTTGGAGCAGCCGTTGTGAAGTTCCAATTCATAGACTCTGAGCAACGTTCAACAATTGTAATGGGGCGTGAGGTATTCCTTTCGAGCGTAGAGCGCGAGAGGGAGAAGGCCAGCGACTGGGGCGAGCTTGAGGGATACAACTTCGAGGATGTAACCTCAGGGGTGTCGGGCAAGGTCATTGAAGTTATAGATAACTCACTCAATCCACTACTACTTGTATCTATTGGTGAAGAGGAGGTATATGTACCCCTAGCCGAAGATCTAATCGTTGGATTCGATAGCAACCATAGAGTTATCTCAATGGAGCTTGTAGAGGGCTTCTTTGAGAACATTAATTAGTAAATACCCAACCGAGAAGATGCGTAAACAGAATCTAAATACAAGAACTATCATAGTTGTAGCGCTCGCTGTGATGGCATTTAACCTTCTTATTGGTTTTCTCTCAATGGGTGGAGAGTTTCAGAGCGAGGCTGTCAGCCGTGTAGCTATTGGCGCACTTCTATCTGGTGCGGTGGTAGCAGGCCTACTAATTCTTTACAGCCTATTTGCAAAGCGTAAGTAGCAATCCTATAATTTTTTTAGAATTTTCTGCACTGTTGACACATTGTGCAGCCCTTCTCTGTGGCAGTAGAGTTGGGGAGTTGAGATAGGTATGAGAGGCATATTCTTGAATCGATTGTACCATTCCCTATAATAGCACCACTCGGGCAGTTATCCATACATAGCCCCGAGCAACTCTTGCACCCGCTCTCTAGAGGTGTTGAGTAGCAATTAACATTAAGCATATCATATAGTCCGCTCATCTTTAGCTCCTCGATAGTTCGATTGGTGAGCATAATGGCAATATTTGTATCGCAGCCGAACTTTGGGTGTACGAGCATAGAGTTTCTACCCACCCAGCCGAGGCCTGCCTCTGCCGCCCAAGCACGCTCTAGTACGGGCGCAGTGTCTACAACCCCTCTACACTCAATCTCAGGGTCATACTCCCGTAGTATCGAGGTGAGTCGCTTTAGTCGGCGGCGGATATAGCTATGGTAGCTCCACTTCTGTGGAGTAAATAGAATGACAATTAGCGATTGGCAGTTAGGTAGTACTATGCGTGGATCCTCACGCTTATGTTCACGCATATAGCCTAGGTCAGCCTCATAGCCCTCGGCCAACCATTCATCTAGCCATACACGGTGCTCGCTCAGTACCCTATATGGGGCGACCCCTGCGGCCGATGCACCAATCTCACCTACTATATCCTCACACATTAGAAGCCTATTGAGTAGTTAAATCCGAAGAATAGACCCTCGCCATTTGGGTTTGCAAATGTAAATGTTGCGCTCTGATCGTATGAACGTATTAGGTTAAAGTCTACTGTCAAGCGAACACCATAGGTGTAGTTCGTAAGGTTTATAAGTGGCACATCAGGGGAGTTTGTAAGGTACTCTCCGCTAGAGTATCCACCAAACAGCTCGGCAGATATACGCTTGAAGTATATTGCACCATCCCATCCCCAATCTGGATAGAGTAGTGGCAGGGAGTAGCTTGCCGTTGTTGCCCAGTAGTCAGTTGTGCTAAATGGGTCATTTACTCCGGTAAGGTATAGAGCCTTAGAGTTAAGGTTAAATATTGCGTCACTCTGAGTTTGAGCAGCCCCTTCAATGGTTACCGAGTGGTTCTTAGCTACTCCCGGCAGGTATGCTCTACCATATAGAGAGTAGATAGATGCAATCTGCTCATTTAGTGAACCGTTGAGATTTGCTCTAAGTGCATAGCCCCATCGAGGTTTAAGGTTACGGTGTGCCATATACCTATTTGAGCTCCACCACAGCGAGGCGGCGTAGCTCGCCATCGAAGTGCTTACCCTCTGTGAGATTGGGTCATATAGTTGTGAGTTACTATATACAAATGAGACACTTGGTTGTAGTAGGTTAGAGTATCCTCCCATAGATAGGTTTAGTGGTAGGGCTAGGGTAATATCGCCTTGGAAGTAGAGACTTGTGCTGTCGACTGCTAGACCTTGTGGAACGGCTACAGCCATTCTATCTGCTCCGCCATACTCCGCCCCAATAGAGATAGTAAGCGGTAGCCCCTTATACTCAACTCGCCCCTTTAGCCAGTTGCGATTATTCAGCCACCCATAGGTAGCGAACCCCTGCCACGTACTTAGAGTTGATTGCATAAATGCAGTTACCCCCATCGTAAGGTTCATAGGGCTATTTTGTAGTAGATAGTCGCCATCAAAGCTAGCAGGTGCCCAGCTATGTAGTGCAAATGGAGCTCTATATCTACGCTCACTGCGCTTTGTAGGCTCGCTATCAGCCTTACTATATATATCAATAGTATCTACCTTAGGAACATTCCACTCTACTGGCTTAGGATTCAGAATATTTTGCGGCAGGCGACTCCACTCTACCTCTCTTTGAAGAAGGGAGTCTAGTGGACTTTGAGCTACCATAAAGCCATCAGCGGTGTAGGTATTAAAGAATAGATGTCCATCTCCAACTGTCGGCATAATCGAGCCAAAGTTCGATTGGGTAGCTTGACGCTCAACCCCCGAGCTAAGGTCAAGGGTGTGAATCTCGTCCTTTCCACTCTCTATAGATGAGAAGTAGAGTACTCCATCCCACGCCTCTAGGTCACGAATAGTAACAACGCTCGGGCGTGTAATCTCCTTTAATTCGCCACTTAGGCTAAGTGAGCCTATCCACATACCCCTTTGGTCTAGGGCAATAAAGTAGAGTGCCTCTGTCTTATTATCGTAGCTAAGGCCGTGTAGCGAGATATCCTGAGAGTCGAAGTGGTATTCCTCTATGGTCTTAAAGTTGCTATCCATAGTGCGAATAAAGGAGTTTGATAGGCTATCCATCGAGATAGATGCAAAGCCCTCTCGGTCACCTATTGCTGTAATATTCCAGTTCTTCCCCCAGCGTTGATATGTGCGACTCTTGCCGCTACTAAGTTCAAGAGTTCTAATCGCCGAGAAGTTTACCTGCTCATATATTGGGTGGGGGATATACTCAGTGTAGATAAGTCTATCACCGTGAACTATAGGCTTGGAGCTGATACTACCCATCGGTGCAATCGCTCCCGAGAATATACTATATAGCTCCTGTGGGGTGTCGTAATCTCCCCTTAGGCTCAGTAGATCACCTTGGTGGTAGGTGGGATATTTGAATGTAGTGTAGGATTTAGGGTTCCTATCGGTTAGCAGTTCAAAATTTTCGTTGACATCGCTATATGGTTCCCATAGTTCGCCAAGCTCTGAGAATGCACGTTGGGCAATCTTCTTAAATGAGCTCTTATACTCCTTAGATAAATATATATCCGAAGGGACTATTAGTATAGGCCAAGTGCCTGCATAGCGCATCATAGAGCCGAAGTAGTCGCTGCCGAGGTAGCT
The DNA here is from genome assembly GCA_964369485.1 of uncultured Rikenellaceae bacterium. GTDB lineage: Bacteria > Bacteroidota > Bacteroidia > Bacteroidales > Rikenellaceae > Mucinivorans. The sequence continues at coordinate 19,955 of CAYJFH010000022.1, forward strand.
CTCCGCGGCGCTAAGTGTCTGGTATCCGAACTTATATATATCGGGGTAGTGGTTTTTGTATGAGCCAGCGATCCATCTATCTAGGTGCTTGATGGTGTCTCTACCTGCTGCCATCATTGCACGATACTCTACTGTAAATTCGGGCTGTAGCCCTCTGCCATACTCTGCAAATTGAGTCTCGGCAAGCGTTGCATCGCCCTCTAGTATCCAACGAGGGGTAGCAAATAGACCTACGGAGTAGCCCGCTTCGCCCAGTAGCCAAGTTGCAACACGTGTAAGGCCGTGGTTGAGTGATGAAATTTGCGCAACGTGGCGTGATTCGTGCACTGTGAGTTGCTTACTCCAACTAAGGGCATATTGCCCTAGTGCAGGGGTCATTACAAGCTCCTCGCGCTTTGGCGCCCATACTACATAGCCATTGGAGTATAGATTTTCGGTGCGCAGGATAATTGGCACCTTCTTAATATCTGTGTTGAGCGAGTAGTCTATATATGGATAGATGGAGTCGAGTAGTAGACTCACTCCGCTAGCCTTTGAAAAGTACCCCTCGGGGTAGACAACCCTATAGTCAGATGAGTCTATTTGGCTCCAAACGGTAGAGGTACGCCCCCTGCCAGTATTGTGAAATTGAGCTACTGCACTGCTAGTAATGCCGCATAGTAGCACCATAATGAAGAGTTGTCTTAGCTGTTTCATCTTAGATCTTGCGGGCTCCGTAGCCCATTGTAGTTAGTAGTTCCACGACTCTATCCCTAAAGTCGCCTTGGATAATAATCTCGCCATCTTTCACCGAACCTCCAACGCCACACTTACCCTTAAGGGTCTTGCCTAGTGTCTCTAATTCTGAGGTTGGCCCCTTAAAGTCAGCAACTATTGTCACCTTCTTTCCGCCCCTATTGCGCTTATCTAGGGCAACTCTTAGTCTCTGCTTAGCATTAGGAATTGAGGGTTGCTCCTCCTGCTCATTGGTGTCATATTCAAAGTCCGAATTAGTGGAGTATACAACTCCTAATCTCTCTTTCCAGTCGCTCATATTACTTTAGTTAAATATAGATTAAAATTGCCAAACTACAGATATCTTTGCCTCGGTAGGTACAAAGCCGTGCACCGACTCTCTGATCTCTTGGAATGCTCCAGTTGTAGACCTCTTAAAGTTCTCGTAGTTAATATATCCTGCCCCTACTGCGAACTCTAGTCCGAAGCAGTCGGTTAGTGGGAGTAGGTAGCCTAGTGTTAGCCCTGCAAGTATGTAGTTACCTCTATGCTCAATGTCGTTTACTCCAATGTTATACTCACCATAGCTTGCGCCGAGTCCGAGGTATAGCCCCGTATAGTCTCCCTTAGGGTTAGTCCAATACTTAATATCGCCACCTGCACTCCATAGGCGGTAGTCCTTACCTCCACTCACAGCCCATAGTGGAGCATAGGTATATGCACCCTTAAGACCTAGCGATAGGCGACTACTACCGAGGTAGAACTCACTCTCTATATTTGGAAGTAGTGCCGCTAGGTATAGTACGTTGGTCTTTAGTCCAAATACCTTTGACCTCTCAATAGGTTTTACCTCGACCTGCGGCTCGTCAGCTCTATCTACTTTACTCTCTACGCCACCTTGGGTAATTCTAACTATATCTTCAGAGCTCGCCACTATATATCTGCCATTTGCGTCAGTGTAGTAGATTACTTCGGTTCCTGCTGTGATTTGACTACTTGTAGCCCTTTGGTAGCCACTCTGCCTAGACCATACATATAGGTTATAGTTGGCGGCTGGCTCTTCGGCCTCTACCTCGCTAGAGTCCTCTAGGTTGAATAGTAGAGTCTCTTGCTCATCGCTCTTGGAGAATAGCTCTAGTAGGTTCGATTGGTATGGTACACCGTTAATGTAGCCCTCTAGGAAGTCAGCCTCTAGTGGGCGAAGAGTGTAGTGTATCTGCCTGTTGGCATATGTAGCAGGTGAGCCACTTACGATTCTAAGCTGTACGACGTTGCGAAGGTTTTGTGTGGTGTCGATCTTAAAGGTTACGTAGTGGTGGTCGATTGAGTACTGAGTCTTTAGGTATGCACGAAGGATGCTACCCTCAATCGAGGCTCTATTTATACTCTCTGGGTTCTTTGCATCGTGAGTCTCCACAAAGGCTAAAATTTCAAAGTATTCTCTACCCATAAGTACCTCCTCCTTGGTGTGCTGCATCTCAGAGTCGAGCCACTCGAATGAGGCTCTATTGCTGAGGTAGTCCTTGAGTAGTCGATTGCTTCCGCTCTGGAAGAAGAATAGTGTACTGCTACTCTCGGGCTCAACGTGTTGAGCTTTAAGGCTTAGTGGGAGTAGGAGGGTGATGAGTACGAGTATTAATCTATTTACCATAAGTGAGCTATATTAATTTTGATTGTGTATATACGATTTAACCTTACAAAATTAGTAATTATTTAATAATTATTGAGCTTTATATCTCTATTTTTGGGTCGAAAAAAGGTAAATCTTTATTACCTTTGTGAGTGGTAATAATAATTATATGATATGGAATTTTTAGAGTTTAATATAGATTCTGCGATATACTCCTCGGTGATTTGTGTGTTACTGCTAATAGCGGCGGTAATTTCGGGGGGTGAGAGTGCACTACACTCACTCACTAAAGCCCAAAGGGATGAGCTCGAGGATAGTACTAGTGGAGTAGATAGGGCTATCTTGATGCTGGAGGAGGATAGCGATAGACTCCCATATGCAATACTTATCGCCTCTAACCTTGCGAGCATTGCGATAATACTGCTATCCAATGCGCTGATTAACTCTACTATACTCTTCTCTACTATTGCGGCGGAAGTAGCATTCAAGGTGATTGTAATTGCTGTTGCACTACTAATATTTACAGTATTTATACCTAAATCACTCTCGACATATAGAACTATGGGCTTTGTGCGATTCTCCGCACCGCTACTTCTAGCTCTTCGTTGGTCTCTATGGCCACTTACATTCCTATTGATGAAGGTAGGTGGTCGCCTCGCCATTCCTTCGCTACAGCAACCTTCAAATGTGAGTGTAGAGCAGCTCCAATCTGCACTAGATGTTACGGGTGAGGATGGTGATGAGGATAAGAAGTTACTTAGCGGAATTGTCGGCTTTATCGGCAGGGAGGTGAGCTCAATTATGCGCCCAAGGGTCGATGTTGTGGCTATTGAGAGTAGTTCTGACTTCGATAGCGTAATATCTACTATTAAGGAGTGTAACCACTCACGTATTCCAGTATACAGCGAGAGTTTTGATGAGATAGAGGGCGTTCTATTCGTTAAGGACCTCTTACCATATATCGCCGAAGGGGTTGACTTTGAGTGGCGTAGACTACTTAGAAAGGCATATATTGTGCCCGAGAGTAAGAAGATTAATGATCTGTTAGAGGACTTTCAAGCCAAGCGCCAACACCTTGCAATCGTGGTGGATGAGTATGGCGGAACTCTTGGAATCGTTACCCTAGAGGATATATTGGAGGAGATTGTGGGTGAGATTTCGGACGAAACCGATAGCTCAGCTAAGTTCTATAAGGAGTTATCGCCGGGGACATACCTATTCGATGGGAGTACTCACCTGATGGACTTTGCCGAGGTGCTATCTATCGATGAGGATATAGTAGAGGAGTATAGCGGCAATGCCGATACTCTAGCAGGGCTGCTAATGGAGCTAAAGGGAGAATTCTTTAAGGAGGGTGAATCGGTTAAGTTTCTAAATTTTACGCTGATTGCCAGTGAAATAGAGCGATATAGAATTACAAAGGTGCTAATAACCACAGATGATACGGATATATAGGAGGCAGAGCGGAGTCGATAGCCACACCTTTGCAAACGAGGTGACAACAGAGCTATTTGGAACAACCATAGAGCGACTGCCTAGTGGTAAACCAATGCTCGTGGGTAGTGATCTTCATATATCTATATCCCATACCAAGGAGTATTGGGCGATACAGAGCTCAGAGACCCGATGTGGTATAGATATAGAGCTATGCAGTAGGCGTTCGGAGCATATAGCCCGAAAATTTACCGTAGAGAGTGAGGTGGAGATATGCAAAGAGGTATTTTCACAGAATCCGACACTGCTGATTTGGTGCGCAAAGGAGGCGCTATTTAAGTGGCTGAGCGAAGAGGCGGTAGACTTTAGAGAGGATCTAAAGATATTAGATGCCACCCCGACAACTCTAAGTGCTACGGCACGAGGTAGAGGGGTTGAGTTAGGATGGTATATAGATGGAGAACTATTAATTGTACATACACTATGATAAGAACAGAGATACAGATACGTTGGAGCGATATCGACCAACTTGGCCACGTCTATAATGGGCAGTACCAACACTTCTATGATATTGGCAAGAGTGACTTCTTTGAGAAGGTGCTAGGTCTCGACCATAATTGGGCGCAGAGCGGTGAGGGATTTTTGACTGTAAGAACCCTTAATAACTACTATGCTCCAGTGGAGATGCACGAAGATATTGAGGTGCTAACTACCGTTAGCCGCCTAGGGACTAAGAGCTTTGATATGATGCAAACGATGGTAAGCGCCACTACGGGCGAGAAGAAGAGCGATTCGCACTCGGTAATCGTATGCTATAACCCACTTCTCAAATCCACCTACGCTATCACCGATAGGGTAAGGGAGATACTCGCCGTGCTACTCTAGTCTAGTGTAATAGTACTATTATACTAGAGAGGTCGGCAGTACTCCAATGTACTACCGACCTCTCTTATTTTATTGAATAGACTTGCCCTGCGATTATTGCGCAGCAACAAGTGAGTTTATATCTGCTATGTATAGATGTCCTGCTTCATAAATTTTATCCGTTGTAACGCTAAAGTTATAGGTGTACTGAGGTTGATTGTCAATGATGTCAAATATTAATTCTCTAGTGCCAGAGTTAGGACGAACTCCCTTATAATAGTTTAGGTGGATTGCAGAAGTATTACTGATGTTATTTTCATAATCAACTTTATAGTATCTATCACCATCTTTGAACTCTATAATGCTTGGAACCATTTCACTTACCGCTACGCTATACTTAATCAGTATAAAAGCATTTTCATGATAAAATACCATCGTTTCTGAAGTGCCACTCGTAACCGAGAAATTAGCCCTCATAAATATTTGATTGCTAAGTTGTTCTCTAGGTTGCGTTTGTGGAAAAAACGACATCATTCTGGTGTAGTAGCCGTCAGGGATAGGCATTGCATCTCGGAGATCGAGGTTAGTAATTACACTCTGATCTATAGCAGGATATACGGCAATATAATTCCCGTCGCTTAGTGAGCTACCTTCAGTTATGACAAAATCACCGCTTTGAGCTTGATCTGTGTCATTATAGGTAAAGTTGGCTACCCACTCCTTTGTGTCAGCATCAAAGATAGAGACACGATCTTTGATGCCAGAATTATTTTGCCAAGTGATAGAAATATTATCACCTTCATTAACATGGTTAATATTTAACTTCGTATTAGCAGAACTAGGTGAGCTTGCTGTAAGTACAGTAACTCCATCTTTTGTTTGGTTCTGAGAACTATTTGTAGTGTTAATTTTTTGGCAACTTACCCCAAGTGTTGCCACCCCTATAGCCAGAAGGCTAAGGATTG
>CAYJFH010000023.1:0-24747 GCA_964369485.1 uncultured Rikenellaceae bacterium
AAAATGGCAATTTTCTGAAATATTTTGCGTAACTTTGCGATGATATATACATACTAAAAAAATAAAGATAGTGGATATTAGACTAAATAAATTTCTCAGCGATTCAGGGCTATGCTCAAGACGAGAGGCCGATAAGATGATCGAGAAGCGAAAGGTGACCATCAATGGTGTGGTTGCCGAAGTAGGCGCACGTGTTAAGGCGGGCGATAAGATTAGAGCCAATGGAGCGCTAGTCGAGAATGAGAGAGAGAGGGTCTATATTGCACTAAACAAGCCTATAGGTATCGTCTCTACAACCGACCCAAAGGAGAAAGACAACATCGAGAAGTTCGTAAACTACCCCCACCGTATATTCAATATCGGTAGGCTAGATAAGGACTCAGAGGGACTTATCCTACTGACAAATGACGGTTCAATTGTAAATAAGATACTCCGTTCATCTAATGACCACGAGAAGGAGTACGAGGTAGTGGTTGACAAGCCAGTCACCGACCGCTTTATCAAGGGTATGGAGGGAGGCGTTCCAATCCTTGGCACCACCACTAAGAAGTGTAAGGTAGTTAGAGAGGGAGCTATGGCATTCCGCATTATCCTGACCCAAGGCCTCAACAGGCAGATTAGACGTATGTGTGAGCACTTCGGTTATGAGGTTGTGCGCCTGCGTAGGGTAAGGATTATGAATATCGAACTCGGAAAGATGCACGTTGGACATTGGCGTGAACTTAGCGATAAGGAGATTGCAGCACTAACTGCGGATCTAAAGGATTCGGATGGTACAGAGGCAGCATCTAAGGGTGTTGGCAGGGTAAAGCACCGCCACAAACACCACCCATTCTACTCTAAGACTGCACAGCGCCAACGTGAAGCGGAGAAGGAGCAAAGCAAAGATAGCGAGAAGAGCAAACAGGGAGGAAGAGGCACAAGAGGTTCAGCAAAGAGCGCGAAGAGCACAAGGAGCGCAGGCAGCGCTAGGCCGACCGCAAGCCGTGGTGGTGGATCAAAATCTCCATCATCTTCGAGAGCCCAAGGCAGTAAACCACAAGGATCAAGACCCCAAGGTAGTAAGCCACAAGGCAGTAAACCCCAAGGCAGCAGATCCCCTAAACCACAGAGCAGCAAAAGAAGCTCTAAACCAAAGAGATAAGATGAAGAGACTTAACATACTACTGATATATGCAGTGACACTGCTACTGAGCTCTTGTAGCTTTGCAATTGGTGATCATCACTTTCTATATGAGTGCCAAGTTGCAAGCAATGAGCTTAGCACTGAGCAGTTACAGTTGCTATCTAGCGAGCTGAACTCGCAAGGCGCGCTTAATGGCGATGTGTCTATTCAAGATATATCGTCTAGTGGACTAGATACCGAGAGTGCCACTACTGCCGCTGACACTAACGCAGAGGTTCAATATAAGATCTGGAGCGCCAAGATAGATGTAGCACTACTCCGCTCTCTGCAAGATGGCGTTACCTTTGAGTATAAGCTCATACGCCACATTCCATCATCTGACCCCGATATACCTACTGGCACAGTTACCGTAGCCACTACTCACTTCGAGAAGGAGGCAGAACAAGAGGAGGAGGAGTAATAAACTACCTAAAAAAAAAGAATAATAAAAAATATAAGACTAAAAGATGAGAAAAAATCTATTATTACTTATTGTATCCACCCTATCACTACTAGGGTTTACATCGTGCCAAGAGACAAGCTATGTGGGCACATACTACTGCAGTGTAACATCAGAAGTACTAACTTCCGAGGAGTTAGACATCGTTGCATCGGAGCTATTCACCCAAGGATTAGTGATTGGCTACGGTATCGATAACGCTGTATTCTTCACTGGTGCTGGACTTACCGAGGATCAAGCAATAGACGATGCTGATGGCGAGGCTTCAGCTGACTTTAATAAGTGGACAAACTCTATTGATATTTCTAAATTTCAGACGCTATTTCCTAATGGAACTACATTCTACTACAACCTCCATAGGGTAAATAGCGATGCGACTGAGACCCCTATAGACTCCCGCAGAGTAACGATCCCTAAGTGGTAATAGAATAATAAGAGAATAAGAGAGAGAGGCTACCCTACTGTTTAGTAAGGTAGCCTCTCTCTTAAGTATATTAGTGCCCTAAAGCTCTATTTCTTTAATTTAGAGTTGCTAACGTCAGCGTACTCCATCTGTGCTGCCTCCTCCTCGGCAAGCTTCTCTGCTAGGCCGTGAGAGTATAGCTTCATAGCTCTTCTGCTCATACCCATTGATGAGAAACCTCCATCGTGGAATAGGTTCTGCATAGTAACCTTACGTGTAAGGTCCGAGAACATTGTAATAACGTAGTCTGCACAGTCAAGCGCCGTAGCGTTACCAACTGGCGACATTCTCTCTGCGAAGTCCATTAGTGAGTCAAGACCCATCACACCGCTACCCGCAGTAGTTGGAGTAGGACTCTGTGAGATTGTATTAACTCTAATACCCTTCTCACGACCTAGGATATAACCGAATGAACGTGCGATGCTCTCAAGTAGTGCCTTCGCATCTGCCATATCGTTGTATCCATATAGTGTACGCTGTGCAGCGATATATGATAGTGCTACAACTGAGCCATTATCTGCAATTGCATCCTTCTTTCTAGCAACTTGCATTACCTTGTGGAATGAGATTGCCGAGATATCTAGTGTCTTCTGTAGGAATCCGTAGTCTAGATCATCGTACTTTCTGCCCTTACGCACATTTGGCGACATACCAATTGAGTGAAGGATAAAGTCAAGTTTGCCACCTAGGTGCTCTACTGACTTCTCGATTAGGTTCTCTAGATCCCCAATTGAGGTTGCATCAGCTGGGATAAATACAGTGTTTAACTTCTCAGCTAGCTCTGCTGTGCCTCCCATTCTGGCTGCCATTGCCGTATTTGTAAGTACTATTTCTGCTCCCTCTTCAACTGCTCTTTCGGCTACTTTCCACGCGATCGATTGCTCATTTAGGGCTCCAAAGATAAGCCCCCTCTTTCCCTTTAGTAAGTTATACATCTTCTATTTTTTAAGTTTGTCAATTATCTTGCAGATCTCCTCAAATACCTCTGGCTTTGTGAGTGTTCCATTAACCTCAAAGTACTTACCTTGCGCCTTATAGAACTCTGCAACTTCTGCTGTCTGTGCTTTATATGTCTCTATTCTACCCTTAATTGTCTCTAGGTTGCTGTCGTCAGCTCTACCGCTAACGGCTGCTCTTCCTTGGATGCGCTCGATTACCACCTCATCAGGGATAACCATAGCCACCATTGCGCTAACAGCACGGTCTCTTCCCTCGAGGATTCTATCGAGTGCTGCTGCCTGAGGTGTTGTACGAGGGAATCCATCAAATAGGATGCCGCTTGCATCAAGATTTTCGGCTACGTACTCCTCAATAATACCGCATACGAGCTCATCAGAGGCAAGTTTACCGCCCTTCATCTGCTCTTCTGCCTGTTTTCCAAGTTCAGTTCCGCGTGCCATCATCGAGCGAATTACTTCGCCTGTACTCATATGTAGAAATGAATATTTCTCCACTAAAAATTCGGCTTGGGTGCCTTTACCAGCCCCCGGAGGGCCAAAAAGTAGTATGTTCAACATCTTTGCTGAAATATTAATATTTATACTCTAACACTAAAGTGTGTTAAAAAATCGTACAAATATACCTAAATTATTTGTACTTTTGTTAAAAATTTAACGAAAAAACAATGTCTCAACGTACAGAACTAAACTCACTTGGTCGCACTCGCTTTATTAAACGACTAACAGAACCATTCTCATCTACAATCATTTCAGGGATCTCTGACGATACTGCAGTTATCGACAGAGGCGAAGATTTAGAGCTAATCTCAAAGGTGCTCTTTATGGAGGGAATCGACTTTGACCTTAGCTACACTCCACTGGAGCACCTAGGACTAAAGCTAGTTAGCGTGGCTGTTTCTAACACTCTGGCGATGAATGGCACACCTGAATATCTACTAGTTGGCGTAGGACTATCCTCTCGCTTCTCAGTAGAGGAGGCCGAGGCGCTATATAGAGGTATCGAGCGTGGGTGCGAGATATACTCTATCCAACTTATTGGTGGCGACACTGCCCCATCGCTTACTGGCCTTACACTCTCTGCCACATCGGTAGGTAGGGTTCAGAAGGATAAGCTAACACTTCGCAGCGGTGCATCGCCCGAGGAGCTACTATGCACCACGGGTACGCTAGGAGGAGCATATATGGGTCTACAGTTACTCGAAAGAGAGAAGCGTGCAGGATCTATCGGCGCACAAGCTCGTACAATATTCGAGAGCCATAAGTATATACTAGGTAGACAGCTACAACCAATCGCTCGCCAAGATATTATCGAACTACTCTCCGAGGCTGGAGTAGTTCCAACCTCTATGGTAGATATTAGCTCGGGATTAGCCTCTGCAACTCTATCACTTTGTGATGCCTCTGGTATCGGTGCACGCATCCACCTAAATAAGCTTCCAGTTAATGGTCAAGTGAGCGCAATGGCCGAGGAGCTAAATGCCGACCCAATAGTTGCTATGCTCAACGGTGGGGATGACTACGAGCTGCTATTTACAGTCCCTGTCTCACAACACGATGCCATCAAGGGACTAGGCGATATTAACGTCATAGGCTTTACCACCCAACTAGAGAGTGGTGCAGCACTTGTAACCCCAGATGGTGAAGCTATACAGATTACCTCACCAGACTACAAATAAAAAAGGTGCGAAAATTTGGTAAATAGCTTATTTATAACTATATTTGACACATAGGGCAGTATATTTTTATAATACTTTAATGACAATAAAACCAATAACAATTTAATAAAAAAAGCGATGAAAAGACTATTTTTCCTTGTTGCACTCTCACTATGTGCACTTTCACTGACATCTTGCGGTTCAAAGGCTGAGAACAAAGGTGTTCAAGAACTTGACGAAGCAGGATACACTACCCTTATGGACATGATCGAGGCTGGTGAGCAGAAGCGTCCAATCGTCATTGATTTCACAGCAGATTGGTGTCCTCCTTGTCAACTATTTGCTCCTATCTACAAGGCTACTGCCGAGAAGATGGGCGATAAGATCGACTTCTACAAGGTTGATATCGACAAGTGCCCAGAGGCTGCTGCAAGAGCAGAGGTTTCGAGCATCCCTACTCTAATCTACAGCCCAGTAGAGGGCAGTACTTACGAGCAGATTGTTGGTGCACCTGCAACTGCTCAGGAGTTCGAAGCACTACTAAAGCAACACCTAAAGCTATAGACTCTATCCACTAGAGTTAAGAGTAACAACTCACTGCAAGAGAGCCACCACAAGTAATTTGTGGTGGCTCTCTTACTTCTTATTGGCTCTATTTATCGTAGAACATTAGCTGAAGAGTAGGGGGAAGATAATAGAGATAAATTTTAATACTTTAAAAAATTTATATATCTTTGTCTCTAATGGCGAGACCGCTACGATAAAGTAGCCTTCACCTCGCAAATATTTAATTCTAAAGAAACAAAAAACGAGACAATAGAGATATGAACCTTCGCAGACTATCAATATCAGCACTTACACTAGCACTACTAGCAACTAGTTGCTCTAAGGGAGACAGCGCAACAATTAATGGAAAGTTCCACGGCTATGGCAACCAACGCCTAGCTATTGAGATGGTACTTCCGGGAAGCAACAGCCAACTTATCGATACTATGTCTACTGACTCAGAGGGTGCATTTAACTTTAATGTTGACTTCGAGGTAAAGTCACCTCTATTTATCAACGTGCGCACATTGCAGAGCTACGTGCCGCTACTAGTCTCTCCGGGCGAGGATATCGAACTTAGCGCAGTTGGAAATATCTATAATAACTACGTTGTGGAGGGATCTGAAGGTTCTCAAACTCTTCGTGAACTTAACGCTATCACCACTGAGCATATCAAGTCGCTAGACTCGATCTCTATTCTATTCAATAGCACAAAGTCAAAGCCACGCACCGAAGAGCTTGGACTAGAGTACACAAAGACCTATATCAACCTAAAGAGAGAGGTTATTCGCTTTGTGATCTCCCACCCACACTCACTTGCATCGATAGTACCACTATACCAACCACTAATCGACGGTAGATTTATCTTCGATCAGCCATCCGATATTATCTACTATAGAACCATTGCTGACTCTCTAGCTAAGAGCTACCCAAACTCACCATATGTTGTCTCACTACTTGACGATGTTAAGCAGAGTGCAGATATCTTTGCACTAGACTCAACATTCAGCTCAGGTATCGAGGTCGAGGAGGTTTCACTACCTGAGATCGAGCTAAAGGATGCAGAGGGTGCTATCCAGAGAGTTAGCGACCACGTAGGCAAGGGTGTACTACTTATCGACTTCACTAGCCTGCTACTACCAGAGCTAAAGGTTCGCAACCGTGAGATCGCAGAGATCTATGAGAAGTATGCCGATAAGGGCTTCGAGATCTACCAAATCTCACTCGATGACAATAAGGCACAGTGGCTAAATGCGGTTGTGGATAGTCGTGTTAAGTGGATATCTGTTAATGATCCAAGCGGTACAAGCTCTCGCTACCTACGCACCTATAATGTAGAGAATATCCCTGCAAACTTCCTAGTGGATAGAGAGGGTAATATCGTTAAGCGTGATATCAGCTCACCTAGCGAGCTAGAGTCTGCAATCAAAGAACTACTATAGAGCTACACTTTTTAAGTAAAGAGGACCTATGACAGAGAGCCTAGATAGCCTAAGTAGAGCTACCGATGCTCTTAATGTTGAGTTCAGTGAGCCGAGTGCAATCTACGGCCCTTACAGCACTTTTAGCGCAGAATCACTAGATGAGCTCCCTATTCTAGGGTCGCTCACCGATGGGCTTGTCTATTGGGAATCTAGCCTATACTCCCTACTACTACTTATAGTCTACTGTATGGTGCTCGCTAGGTATCGCTCTACCATTATCGCTACTCTAAAGTGCTGGCTATCGCTAAAGGACAGCCTATCAATATACAACTTGCAGACTACGGAGTTCCGTAGCTTTATAAATGTATCCCTAACTATTTGGTACTTGACCCTTGGAGCTACAATTGCAACAATCGCATTTCACCAAATTACCACAAATTGGTACATTTTTTATCTACTTATAGGGGCAATTTTAACCCTTCTAATCTCCGCAGTCTGGGTGCGATTACTAAATTACACCCTATCGAGATTCGATTTCAATAGACTTAGATGGGTAGATATCAATAATATATCTAAGTTCAATAAGAGTATTGGAGGAATTATACTTGCGCCAGTATTTATAATTTTTTCACTGTTGGAGCAGACCCACGAAGTGATACTATATGCTACAATTTTGCTCTATTTTTATCATTTCTTGCGCATAATTATCTATTTTAGGCACTCTAGATTTTCCATTTTCCAATCTTTTTTGTACCTTTGCACCGTCGAAGTGGCACCCTTAGCACTAGCATGGGGTATCATATCGAGAGGTAATCTAATATAAACTAAAGGATTAAAACATTGGCTATCAACAGAATACTTATATCACAACCAGCTCCATCATCAGAGCAAAAGTCGCCATTCACACCTCTTAAAGAGAGATTTTCACTGAATATCGATTTTCACCCACTAATTGCAGTGGAGGGTGTGAAGCTACAAGAATTTATATCTCAAAGAGTTAAGATTCTTGATCACACAGCAGTTATATTCACTAGTCGTTCACTAATCGACAACTTCTTTAGACTTGTTGGCGAGTCTCGTCTTACCATTCCTGATGGTATGAAGTACTTCTGTATCTCTGAGGCAGTAGCACTTTACCTTCAGAAGTATATCGTATATCGTAAGCGTAAGATCTTCTTCGCTTCGGGATCGGTTACTTCACTTATGGAGATTATCCTAAAACACAATACTGAGAAGTACTTCCTTGCACTATCTGAGCCGTTCAAACCTGAACTTCCGATGGCAATGGAGACTGCTGCTCTAAGCCACTCACGTGCGGTACTATCGCACACAGTGTGTCGTGAGCCTAAGGATCTAGATATTAAGGGTTACGATATAGTAGCACTATATAGCCCGATTGAGGTTAAGAACTTCCAAGCATCTTTCCTTGACAATGGTTACGTTGGTAAGCTAGCGGTCTTTGGTGAGGCTACTGCTAAGGCAGCTCTTGCACAAGGACTAAAGATTGATATTATGGCTCCAACGCCTAAGTTCCCATCTATGGCAGCAGCTATTACAGCTTACTGCAAAGTAGAGCAAGCTGGTGGTGATCTTCACGAGTTTGCAGTTGAGAACCTTAGCGATGATGCACAAGCAGAGCTACTAAAGATGGCAGAGAAGCGTAGATGTCGCAATATTAAGGCTACATCGGCTAATATAATCAAGGGCAAGGTATCCTCACGTTCGGCTACCCCACGCTCGGTATCTATGGCAGCAGCTAAGACTCTAGTTAAGAAATAGGTATACCGCAATAGAATATAGAGAAGAGCTCACCTATAAGAGGCAATATTACGCCCCTTTTGGTGAGCTCTCTTTACAATAAAAAAAAGAGAAGAAGTAGTATGAACTTTACCTTACCACAATCGAGCAGAGTAAGGCTTCGCAACGATATTGGCGAGCTATTTACATCGAAGCGTAGCTGTCAGAGCGGCCCGATTCGCTGTATCTACCTCACCGAGAGCTCTACAGAAGAACCGCTCAACGAAGGGCAACTACTCGTGTCTGTACCCAAGCGACTATTTAGGCGTGCAGTAAAGCGCAACCTACTAAAGCGCAAGCTCCGTGAGGCATACCGACTAAATCGCCACACACTAGGCGATAGTAATATAAGGATGGCGCTAATCTACACCTCCACCAAGGAGCATAGCTACTCTGAGATCCAAAGCGCTGTGAACTCAATATTTAGCAAGATACTAAAGTCAATAGGATAGAGCTATAGAAAAAGAAGAGGCATATTTTTCGGAAGTGAAAATATGCCTCTAATATTTAAGTGTCAATTGATACTTATCATAGCATCTCAGTTAACTTAGCTACAAGCGCCTCGGCTCCCCTACCGATATTTGCGATAGTTGAGTCACCAAACATATAGCTCGCCGTTGTAAGTACTCTGTTTTCACTATCAACCGCTACACCCTCTCTACCAACGTCGACTAACTTTGCCGAGAATCTCTGCTCAACAGAGTCTGTTAATTCACCTAGCGGCCCTAGCGTTACTGTAACGCCTTTAATAGTGGCACATAGGGTGATTGGAGCAATGCACATCGCCGCAATTGGCTTGCCTGCACTATGGAATGCCTCAATAGTGGCACGCACCTCAGGGGCAACTGTAAGGTCAAGCCCATCAAATGCAAATGTGCAGATATTCTTAGCGTGGCCAAATCCTCCCGGCAGTAGTAGTGCATCAAAGTCACTTACCACAAGCTCCGAGATCTCCTTAACATCTCCCCTTGCAATACGTGCTGACTCTACCATCTGATTGCGGCTCTCACCCTCGACAACCTCGCCCTTCAGGTGGTTTACTACGTGTGCCTGCTCTCTGTTAAATGCAAAGCACTGAACTGAGTACTCCGCCGCCGACAGTGCATAAAGTAATAGTGTTGCCTCTTGAATCTCTGAACCATCCTGCGAGCCACAACCCGCAAGAATTACTGCTACTCTCTTCATAATTTTTCTCTTGTATATATTTTTTATTTTGTCTTATCTCCACCACTTCTTAGGCAGTACAACCTCGAAGTCAATTCCACCTTGCTGGAATGAAAGTTCACCACGCTCCAACTCCCCCTTATCACGGCCAGAGTGGTAGTAGCTATATCCCTGCGATCCAATTGACCGAATCTTGCCCGACTCATAGTCCCAGAAGTCATTGTAATAGTTGATACTAACCCTGCCTATGATACTAAGTTTGCCTGCCTTATAGTCCCAGAAGTCGTTGTTATATCTCAGGCTATAGCTCCCTACTTTACTTATCTTACCTGCCTCATAGCTCCAAAAGTCATCGTGATAACTAAACTTAAGGTTCCCTATAGACTCTATCTTTCCATACTGGTAGTCCCTAAAGCCATCGTGGTAAGTAAACTCAGTTGAGCCTACCGACATAATCTTACCATCCTCATAGCTCCTATGGCTATTATAGTACAAAACCCTATCGTACTTCTTCGATTTATCTTGCCTACGATCATCGTCATAACGATCGTCGTCATAATCATAGCGATCATCGTCGTCATCATCATAGCGATCATCGTCGTCATCATCCCTTCTATCTTTGTTATCTTTTTTCTTATCCCCCTTATCCTTTTTGTCTTTCTTATCTTTTTTGTCTTTCTTATCCTTGTCGTCCTTATCCTTCTTATTCTCGGTGCCATTTAGCGAGTATATGTCTAGAACTTCGCCATACTCATTGATGGCAACATAGCTATGTTTGCCACACTCAACGTGCAGTTCATACTTGCCATATACATCAACTACTACTGTTACCTTCTGGCTATAAGCAGATAGTGGTAACAACATAAGGATCAATAATAGAACTCTTTTCATAGTGGTAGGTTTTATTTAGGTTGGTTATTACAGTACCAAAGTTAACAAATTTTGCCATTCTAAGCAAAAAAAAAGCACGTAGAGATCTCTCTCCGCGTGCTTAAATCATATTGGCTTTAGTTTTGTTAAGGGGCACTTAAGCTCCCTAAAACTATTGAGCCTTACGAGCTGTAGTGCTCTTAGTATTAGTTACCTTTGACTTAGATGAAGCAGCACCAGCCTTTGCACTGTTTAGAACTGGCTTCTTAGCCGCTTGTACCTTTGGAGCAGCCGCCTTAGGAGCAGCACCTTCTGCGCCCTCTTCCTCTTCGCTTTCGGTAAACTTAGTCACACCAGCTGCAACAAGGATGTTGTACCACTGCGCTAGCTTCTTGATATCAGAGTTGTGAACTCTCTCTTGGTCATACTCAGGTAGAGTTGCCGCCATAAACTCCTTAAGCTCTGCTGGAGTCGATTTGCTGTTAATCTCAACCTGCTTACCTTCGAACTTTGCGAATGCCATATCGAATACCTCACCTAGTGAAACCTCACCCGAGTAGGTAAACATAGCGATATCACCTAGAGAGCTAACCTTAGCGCTACCACTGATATTTGTACGACGCTTTGCTTCGTCTAGTGATTCTACAATAACACCTGCTTTGCTCTGCGCTACGTATTTGTATAGGCCTGCGCTTCCCGACACTGCTAGAATTTCAGAGAGTCTAATTTCCATTTCTTTTCTGTATTTTGTTTAATAGTATAGTACTTAAATTGTCTTTTTTTTAAAGATTCAACTACTCTTATAACGCACTAAGTTGGACCTTTAGGGGCACAAAGTTAATAATTTTTCATTAAGTGCCACAATTTTTGGCCCTACAGGCTCATTATTTGCTGTATAAATCACCTCTTGAGCCCTACGTTCCAACTCACTTTGGCTCAATTGACACGCTAGTCTAGCACGCACCTGCTCCTCGCTTATGCCATCACGGCTACGAACCCTATGGATAATCTCACCCTCTGGCGCTACGACTGCTACTACTATATCGATATCGCCCTCTAGGATACTTCCATAGAGTATTGCACTCTCGACTATTCCATATCGAGAGTCTCGATTCTGCTCTGCCCACCTCTTAATATCAACCCTTAGCGCACCGTGCACTAGCGCCTCGACCTCTGCTCTAAGCTCGCTATCGCTAAAGATACGTGATGCCATATAGGCTCTATCCATCACCCCCGAGCTATCAAATAGCTCATCACCCACAATAGCTATAAGACTATCCTTTAGCTCGCTTACCATCAGCTCCTTTGCACGCAGGTCACAATTATAGTGCGGCACCCCCATCTTAGAGAGGCCACCTGCCACCGTGCTCTTTCCCGAGCCCATAACTCCCGTTAGTCCTACTACTTTCATCTAGTGAGTTGTATAGATTTCCACAAATTCAGGCTCCACGGAGTACGTTATCACATCACTCGGGACACCCCTTAACCTTACCGAGCGAACGACACCCTTTAGATCAATGGCAACGCTATCGACATACGCCTCCAGTGATACCATAGTTGAGTTGTATGATCTATTTAGCGGCACACGTAGAGTTGCCCTTACATCTCTAGGCGATATAATTGCCGCCTTCGAGCCATCAAGCTCCACTTCGAGTTCAAATACCTCCTCGGTAAAGCCCACCACATCGACACTGAATCGCACCATATCGTGGCTTGCCACTACCCCACTTGGGATATCTAGACCTACAACACCAATAAGTGGTGTACGTACATTATTAAACTCTGCTCTATCGGTGTATATTACATCTATTGAGCCTGCAAGAACAGCTGGCATCTTAACATCTATCGAGTCCATAGAGAGGCTCACTGCACCCTGCAGCATAAATCCATCCTCACAATTTATATCGAAAAGGGGAATGATTGGGAGTCTACGACTTACTACCTCCGAAACCCTTACCTGCTCGATGGTATCGATAACCATCTGCACTAGGAAGTTCGGCTGCTCGGCAGCAATTGCTAGCTCCATCGACTTCTCATCTATTTGGTAGTAGAATGGCTCTGCGCCCTGAATGGTCCGTAGCGAGAGCTTAGAAAGCGGTACGACAATATCCTCGGCAATACCTAGCTTATATTGCAGCAGATCACGCCCATCACCCTTTGCTAGCACATTAACGCTAACTAGAGGATCAGAGATGATCATATCCGATTCAAAGTCACTCTCGATGGCAACTTCGAGCTCAATAATGGTGGTGTACTCCCTCGATAGTTGAGTGAGAAACCACAGCACAAAGGCAACGAAGAGCAGAATAATAAATGGTGCAGATAGTAGCTCCTTGATCAATTTTTTATCAACTCTTTTCAATATCTAAAAATTTTTATGCAGAAGATCAATTATAACACCACAAAGTTATATAATAATTCGGTAGTTTACTATGCAAGCGAGCGATATTTACTGAAAAAATACACTGCCTAGGCTACAAAAGCTCGAAATAAATACATATATTTGTATTATTGAATAACGTAGAGAAAAAAAGAAATCCAAAGATAAAGAAGAAATGGCAGGATTAAAGAAACAGACAAAGATTGTTGCAACGATATCGGACCTTAACTGTGAGGTTGAGTTCCTACGTGCCCTCTATAATGAGGGTATGAATGTCGTTCGTATTAACTCTGCTCACTCATCATTTGAGGGGGCAAAGAAGATTATAGATAACGTTAGAGAGGTATCTGGAAGAATTGCTATCCTTATTGACACTAAGGGTCCTGAGATTCGCACCACTCTAGTGGAGGGGGGCAGCTTTAAGATTGAGGTTGCAGAGAAGATAGATATTCGCGGATGTGATGGCAATGAGTGTATGGGTTCATCTAAGGATGGCATCTATGTAAATGACGCTAACTTCTTCGACGATGTTCCCGTTGGCTCGGCAGTGCTTATCGACGATGGCGATATCGAACTAAAGGTTATTGAGCGTAGAGAGAGTGACCGCACACTGGTGTGTGAGGCACTAAACTCCGGACTTATCAAGTCACGAAAGAGTGTAAATGTACCGGGTATCGCTATTGACCTTCCATCACTCACCCCACGAGACAAGGAGTATATCCAGTGGGCTATTGAGAACGAAATCGACTTTATTGCTCACTCATTTGTGCGCACTAAGGAGGATCTACTAGATATTCAAAATATTCTCGACGAGAGTGGCAGTCACCTAAAGCTAATTGCCAAGATTGAGAACCAGCAGGGGGTTGATAATATCGACGAGATACTTGACCACTGCTACGGTATTATGGTGGCAAGGGGTGACCTTGGGGTTGAACTTCCAGCCGAACAGATACCTATCACCCAGCGTGCGCTTGTAATGAAGTGTATCGAGAGCAAGAAGCCAGTGATTATCGCTACGCAGATGCTACACTCAATGATCAACTCACCAAGGCCTACACGTGCCGAGGTTAGTGATATTGCAGGGGCTATCTACCAGCGTGTCGACGCTATTATGCTCAGCGGCGAGACTGCAATGGGTAAGTACCCTATCGAGGCTGTACGTACTATGACTAGCATCGCTCAAAGAATAGAGCAGGTAGTAGAGCCAATTATCGATATCAATATGGTGAGGATCAATAATGAGATCACCGCCCAACTATCACGCTCGGCTGTGCGTGCATCTACAAACCTACCGATCAAGGCAATTATAGCAGATTCGCTCTCGGGGCGTACCGCTAGATACCTTGCGGCATTCCGTGGTGCAAAACCAGTCTACACACTATGCTATCGTAAGCACGTAATGCGAGAGTTAGCACTATCATACGGAGTATATGCAGAGTACGGCGAGCCGCTTATCGCCCACGACCGCTTTACATTCCAAATGCTAGTAGACCTAGAGAGAGAGGGAGTATTAGAGCCATCTGACTTGGTTCTAGTTGTGGGGGGTAGCTTCGGAGCTTCACGTGGAGCCTCATTTATGGAAATTAGCAAGGTCATTCACCTCATCAACAAGTCGATGATCGACTAGAACGACATAAATATACAAACAACCAACCCTGAATTATAGATTTAAACTATGTGTAAAGAAGCACTAAAGAAGGAGCACAGCGACTTTATCAAAGGCGTGTGCCAGAAGTACAACAACGACCCTACAGAACTAATTACCATCCTCCACAAGATCCAAGAGGAGTTTGGCTTCCTACCTGCTGAGGTTCAGCAGTGTGTTGCCGACCAGCTAGGAATTGCAGTATCGAAGGTATTTGGTGTTGTTACTTTCTACTCACTATTTACAATGACCCCAAAGGGTAAACATCCAATTAATATCTGTACCGGTACGGCGTGCTATGTGCGTGGTGCCGAGGAGGTACTAACGGAGTTCAGCTCTCAACTTGGTATTAAAGTTGGAGAGACTACCCCTGACGGACTATTCTCACTATCTTGCCTACGCTGTGTGGGTGCGTGTGGACTAGCTCCCGTTGTAATGGTAGGTCAAAAGATATTCCCTAGAGTTACCCCTGAGCAGGTAGCTGAGATACTAGAGCAGTACGCAGACGCTGAGTAGAGACTCCGCACACATACTGTTTTAATAGAAAATAGGCTATTACTTTAGAGGGGGCAAGGGTTACCTTGTCCCCCAAATATATTTTTAGATAGAGCTAACTTTCGTGAACTTTGAGGAGCTAAAGGGTGTCGCAAGCCGACTCCCAAAACATAGTGGAGTATATAAATTCAAGGATAGCAGCGGTACGGTTATCTACGTGGGTAAGGCAGTGAATCTGCACTCACGCGTATCGTCATACTTCAATGTCTCTGCAGACCACTCCCTAAAGGTCAAGACGATGGTTCGCCATATATTCTCTATCGAGGTAATTGTAGTTGGGAGCGAAAGGGACGCGCTACTACTCGAAAATAACCTTATCAAGGAGCTACAACCACGCTATAATATCTTACTAAAGGACTCAAAGACCTACCCTTGGATATGTATCACATCGGAGCCATTCCCTAGGGTTATCTCTACACGTAAACAGGTAAAGAATGAGGGTGAGTACTATGGCCCATACGCCTCAGTTGGCGTACAGAGGGTACTACTTCAACTTATCCACACGCTATTTCCAATTCGCACCTGCAAGCTAAAGTTAACTCCACAGAGCATCGCTGCGGGGAAGTTCTCAGTATGTCTAAAGTTCCATATGGGACACTGTCGTGGAGGGTGCGTAGGCCGTGAGAGCGAGGAGATCTATCGTGAATATATCGCAGGGGTCAGAGAGATACTACGTGGTAACTTTACCCTCGCGTTAAAGAAACTCGAGAGCGAGATGTTGGAGCTCGCCAAGGAGATGAAGTTCGAAGAGGCTGCATCTATAAAGCGTAAGATAGATGCACTATCGGACTACCGCAGCAAGAGTGTTGTGGTGAGCAACCACCTAGGCAATCTCGATGTTGTGAGTATAATCTACCATAACGAGGCAAGCTACTGTAACCACCTGCGTGTTGTAGGAGGGGCAATTATCGGCAGCTATACATTTGAGCTACGAGGAGGGCTGGGCGAGAACCAAGCAGAACTCCTGAGCTTTGCCCTAAGCCAACTAGATCTAAAGGCACGCGAGATTATCGTACCATTTCTCCCTACAGGCGACTACATAGACGAGGAGACCATAAAGAGGTGCTTTTCGCCTCAACGTGGCGATAAGGTGCGTCTACTCGAGCTATCGGAGCGTAACTGTAAGTTCTACCGCCTAGAGAAGCTAAAGAACGCCGAGCGCAAAGACCCAGAGGAGCATATCAATCGGGTTATGGCGGCTATGAAGAGCGAGCTTAGGCTACCCGTAGAGCCTCGCCATATTGAGTGTTTCGACAACTCAAACCTTGGAGGCGAGCACGCCGTTGCTGCCTGCGTGGTCTTTAAGAATGGCAAACCGTCGAAGCGTGACTACCGCCACTTTAATATTAAGACCGTTGTTGGTGCGGATGACTTCGCCTCGATGAAGGAGGTTGTTGGCCGTAGGTATAGGCGACTTCTGGACGAGGGCCAACCGCTCCCTCAACTTGTTGTAATCGATGGTGGTAAGGGGCAGCTAGGGGCAGCCTATGAGGCTATCGTGGAGCTTGGTATCCAAGATCGATTGACAGTTGTAGGGCTAGCAAAGAAACTCGAAGAGCTATTCTTTATTGGCGATCCTCTACCCCACTACTTCGACAAGAAGGGTGAGACACTGCGCACAATTATGCACCTGCGTGACGAGGCTCACCGCTTCGGCATTACATTCCACCGCAATAAACGCTCAAAAGCAACATTCCAAAAGGCAGTGAAGTCCTAAAAATTTAGAGGTGAAATCTGGCTATTTTGCGATAAAAAGTGTCAGTTTGTCGATTTCTTTTTATCTGAAAACTACCTTATGGTACATTTGCCACTATTAAAACAAAAAATAAGAGAAAAATTACAGATAGACAATGTAACTTTTTGTACTTTGATGAATCTAAGTGCCTTAATCAACAGACGTAGTTAATAAAAAAAAGAGTAGAAAATTAAGTATCTCAAACAATATTTCAAATACATTTGCGCTCTTTTATATATAGTGTGTGGACAAAAAAATAAAATAAAACTATATTCAATGAAAACCGAGAAATTTCTCATTCCAGTAGTACTACTGGCTCTACTAGCTTCATGTGGCCAAGCTCCTGAGGCTCCAAAACCTACTCCATTCAAGGCTCTTACCGTTGAACTCTCCGACGAGGAGGTTCAGAGGAGCTTCCCTGCAGTTAATCGTGGTCAGCAGTCAGTTGAGGTTCGCCCTCAGGTTGGTGGCGTTATCACAAAGATCCTTGTAGATGAGGGTGCTGAGGTAAAGAAGGGTCAAGTGATGTTTATCATCGATCAAGTGCCATACCGTGCAGCTCTTAACGTAGCAAAGGCAAATGTAAAGAGCGCAGAGGCTCAAGTGGCAACTGCAAAGCTTATGGTGGATAGTAAAGAGGAGCTATTCAAAGAGAATGTAATCTCGGAGTACGATCTTCAGACCTCTAGGAACTCACTACTTTCAGCAGAGTCAGCCCTTGCCCTTGCAAAGGCTAATGAGGTAAATGCGGCCAACAACCTTAGATACACAGAGGTTACAAGCCCTGTGAATGGTACTGCAAGTATGATTCCTTACAGAGTTGGTGCACTAGTAAGTTCTTCTATTACAGAGCCACTTGTAAAGGTTTCGGACGATAAGAAGATGCACGCATACTTCTCCCTTACCGAGGCTCAACTCCTTCAACTTATGAAGAGTGACTCTACATACAGCAATATCAAGGATAGCTTCGGCGATGTTGAGCTACGCCTAAGCGATGGCTCTACATACCCACTAACGGGTAGAGTAGATGCTATTAGTGGTACTATCGACCCTGCAACTAGCGCAGTGAGCGTTCGTGCTGTATTCGAAAATCCTAAAGGTATCCTTCGCGATGGGGGTAATAGCCGCATTATCATTACATCTACAATGAATGATGCAGTAACTATTCCAGCGAGCTCTACATTCGAGATTCAGAACAAGAAGTTCGTCTACAAGGTTGTAGATGGAACTGCTAAGGGTCAAGAGATCCAAGTTAACCCACTAAGCGATGGAACTTCATATATCGTTGAGAGTGGTCTAAGTGCAGGTGATGTTATTATCAGGGAGGGTGCAGGACTTATTCGTCCGGGGCAACCTGTCGTTATTGCGCAGTAGTGCAGAAGAACCTCACTATTTACCAAACCGTAAACTTTTAATTCAACGATGAACGTAAAGAGATTTATTGACAGACCTATCCTATCGGCTGTAATTTCCGTAGCGATACTTATAGTAGGGCTTATAGGTCTGATGCAACTGCCAATGGAGCAGTTCCCAGAGATCGCCCCTCCAACCATTAGAGTAAGTGCCTCATATACTGGTGCAAATGCCAACACTGTACAGAATAGTGTTATCGCACCACTCGAGGAGGCAATTAATGGTGTGGAGAATATGACATATATGACCTCTTCGGCCACTAATAATGGTTCGGCAACTATCACAGTCTACTTCAAGCAGGGTACTGACCCAGATATGGCGACTGTAAATGTCCAGAACCGTGTTACTGTGGCTCAAGGTCTACTCCCTGCCGAGGTTACCCGTTCGGGTATATCGGTGAAGAAGGCGCAGTCCTCTAACCTAAAGATTCTAGCTCTATATAGCCCAGATGGTAGATACGACAGAAACTTTCTAGACAACTACTTCAAGATTAATATCGAGCCTCAGATCTCGCGTATTGCTGGTGTGGGTGACGTAAACGTTCTAGGTGGAACATATGCACTTCGTATATGGCTCGACCCTGCGAAGATGGCAAACAACAACCTAATTCCATCGGATATCACCGGAGTACTAGCAGAGCAGAACCTTGAGGCACCAACCGGTACAATCGGTGCAAACTCATACAGCACATTCCAATATGCCCTGAAGTATCGTGGTCGCTTTGACGAAGAGATTGACTATGAAAATATAGTTATAAAGGCGCTACCTTCGGGCGAGATACTTCGCCTAGGTGACGTTGCGACTATCGAACTTGGCGCTATCTCATATGACTTTATCGGTGAGGTTGATGGCCAACCCGGCTCTGTTGCCATTATTGCTCAGACAACTGGCTCAAATGCAAATGAGATTATCATTCAGATCGATGAGCTAGTAGCCGAGATCTCAAAGCAACTACCAGATGGTATGGAGATCAAGGATATTATGAGTATCAAGGACTTCCTTGATGCCTCTATCGAGAATGTAATCTCTACTCTACTCGAGGCTATCCTTCTTGTGATCCTAGTGGTATATATCTTTCTACAGAGCTTTAAGTCAACGATTATCCCTACTGTTGCAATTATCGTATCGCTAGTGGGTACATTTGCCTTTATCTATATGATTGGCTTTACCCTCAATATGCTAACGCTATTTGCACTGGTTCTTGTAATCGGTACTGTGGTGGATGATGCCATAGTCGTCGTCGAGGCGGTGCAGGCGAAGTTCGATAGTGGATATAAGTCCAACTACCTTGCCTCTATCTCTGCGATGAAGGGTATTAGCTCGGCACTTGTCACTACCTCTATTGTATTTATGGCGGTATTTATCCCCGTTAGTTTCACTAGCGGTACCTCGGGGACATTCTATACACAGTTTGGTCTAACGATGGCAATAGCCGTTGCGATCTCTACTATCAATGCACTTACTCTGAGCCCTGCTCTATGTGCGCTGATAATGACTCCGCACTCTGAGGCTAAAGAGGGCGAAAAACTAAGCTTTAGCTCTAAGTTCCACTTTGCATTTGAGCGCGCATTTAGCTCGATTGTACGTAAGTACAAGGGTATAGCGATGTTCTTCCTAAAGCGTAGATGGCTATCTATTATCATTCTAATTGTAGCGCTACTCTCACTAGCCTATCTAGCCTTTACCACTAAGAGCGCACTTGTGCCAGAGGAGGACCAAGGTACAGTGTTTGTCAATGTAACAACGGCTCCGGGTAGCTCGCTTAGCGAATCTGACCTCGTTATGGAGCAGGTCGATCAAGTGGTGAGTCAAATTCCTGACCTACTAGCCTACACTAAGATTATTGGCTTTAGCTTTATGGGTGGTCAAGGTGCGACTAACGGTATGTTTATTGTCCGCCTAAAGGATTGGGCAGAGCGACCAGAGGCTCACCAGAGTGCCCAAGCCATTGCGGGAATGCTAAATGCACAGCTCTCAAAGGTTAAGGGAGCATCGGTTATTAGCTTTACCCCTCCAATGATTGCGGGATATGGTACAAGTAGTGGTTTCGAGTTCCACGTCCAAGATAGAAAGGGTGGAACTATCGATGAGCTATATGGCTACACTATGCAGATGCTACAAGCTCTAAACGAGCGCCCAGAGATTAGTAGGGCATACACATCATTCAACAATAGATTCCCACAGTATATCGTGGAGGTTGATGCAGTGGCTGCAAAGCGTAACGGAGTATCACCAGCCGATGTGCTTAGTACAATTGCGGGCTATGTGGGTGGTAACTACGCCTCGAATATGAATAAGTTCTCGAAGCTATACCGTGTAATGGTTCAAGCATCACCTGAGGACTACGCATCGCTAGAGTCACTAGACAATATGTACGTGCGCACAGCCTCGGGCGAGATGTCACCAGTGAAGAACTACGTAACTCTAACTAAGGTATATGGATCTGAGAGCCTTTCGCGCTTCAATATGTTCCCATCTATCTCCGTTACGGGTAACCCAGCCGAGGGGTATAGCTCTGGTCAGGCGATTGCAGCTATCCAAGAGGTAGCAGCGCAGGTTCTTCCAACGGGCTATGGCTATGAGTTTGGCGGTATGACACGTGAGGAGTCCGAGACAGGTAGTACAACTACAATTATCTTTATAATCTGTATTATATTTGTCTACCTTATCCTCTGTGCACTATATGAGAGTATCTTTATTCCGCTAGCGGTAATATTCTCTGTACCATTTGGACTTGTTGGTAGCTTCCTATTCGCTAAGGTGATGGGGCTATCGAACGACATCTATATGCAGACTGGACTTATTATGCTTATCGGTCTACTTGCGAAGACTGCAATTCTACTTACTGAGTTCGCCTCGGAGAAGCGTAGAGCAGGTATGCCAATTATGCAGGCGGCTATAAGTGCTGCGGGTGCACGTCTACGCCCAATCCTTATGACCTCGCTAACGATGATATTCGGTATGATTCCACTTGTACTTGCAAGCGGTGTTGGTGCCAATGGTAATATATCGCTAGGTGTTGGTATCGTGGGTGGTATGATCGTAGGTACGATTGCCCTTATATTCTTCGTGCCAGTATTCTTTGTTATGATGCAGGGGGTACAAGAGAGGCTAATGCCTGCTCGCAAAGTAGAGGAGCTAGAGGATGATACCCAAGAGCAAGCATAAACTTTCTTTCAAGTTATAAGTAAATAAAAGATATGAACAGAAATAGTATAATATCAACAGTAATAGTGGTTGGCCTAAGTATGGGGCTAGTTAGTTGTGGAGGCTATAGGAAGTTTGAACTTCCTGAGCCTTCGGCAGAGGTAGACTCACTATATAGGTTTGTGGAGTCAACCGCTGATACAACTACAATTGCGGCGCTTAGTTGGAGGGATCTATTCAGTGATAGCGACCTTCAGAGCCTAATCGAAGAGGGACTGGCGAACAATAGCGATCTAAATATCGCACGCTCGAAGGTTGCAGAGTCAGAGGCGCTACTGCGCAAAGCAGGCCTTGCTTACCTACCTTCACTCAACCTAAGCCCACAGGCGACATCTAGCTATGGAGCTGGACACACATCACATACCTATACCCTTGGAGCTTCGGCACAGTGGGAGATAGATATATTTGGTAAACTAACTGCGGCTAAGAGGCAGAGTAAGGCTATGTTCGAGCAGAGCACTGCCTATCGCCAAGCGGTCGAGACCCAAATTATCGCAACTGTCGCTGCAAACTACTACACCCTACTTATGTTAGATGCACAACTTGCGGTAACTAAGCAGACACTAGCCAATTGGGAGGAGACACTAAGGGTAATGAATGCACTAAAGAGAGCAGGTTCGACAAATGAGGCTGCAATCGCACAGACTGAGACAAATAAGATCGCAATTGAGCGCTCAGTAGTTGAGCTTAGTGTGCAGATCGAAACCCTTGAGAACTCACTATCGTCACTTATCGGTAGAGTTTCGGGTGAGATCAAGCGCTCGGGGCTTGAGTCTCAGTCATTCCCTAGAGACTTCTCTGTTGGACTACCAATTGAACTACTAAGCAACCGCCCAGATGTTAAGAGCGCAGAGTATGCCCTAGCATCGGCATTCTACGGCACTCAGAGTGCACGTGCGGCATTCTATCCATCTATTACACTTGGAGGTACAGCAGGGTGGAGCAACTCAGTTGGCGGCATTATCGTAAACCCTATGCAATTCTTGGCATCAGCTACAGCATCGCTAGTTCAACCGATATTTAACCGTGGCGCGTTAACTGCTAACCTAGAGGTAGCAAAGGAGCGTCAGAAGCAGGCGGAAATTAGCTTTAATCAAGCAGTACTTGATGCAGGCGTTGAGGTTAATAACTCACTCACTGAGTGGCAAGGAGCTATCGAGCAGATCGAGATTGCAAAGCGTGGTGTAGAGGCATCGAGCAGAGCGGTTAAGAGCACAGAGCTACTGATGGAGTACTCCTCGACTAACTACCTAGATGTAATTACTGCGAAGAATGCAAAGCTATCTGCCGAACTTGCGCTAATAGCTGTATCGACTACTGAGATTCAGAGCGTAATATCGCTATACCGTGCCCTTGGTGGTGGCGCAAGATAGTTATAGAATAGTATATCAAAAAATAGAGCGAGGCTACCCATTTTGGATAGCCTCGCTCTATTTTTGTCTATTAATGTGGGATTCTATATGTAGGATCCTCCTCGACATTAACATCGATTATAGCCCCTGCATTACTTAGTAGCACTCGACAGTCTTCGCTAAGGTGGCGCAGGCGGATAGTCTTGCCGTGCTTGCGGTAGCGCTCCGTTAGGGTATTTAGTGCCGAGATTGCAGACATATCAGCTACTCTACTCTCCGCAAAGTCAATTACTACTTCATCGGGGTCACCTATCGGATCGAACTTCTCGCCAAATGCCTGAACCGAACCGAAGAATAGCGGGCCATATATCTCATAGTGCTTAACTCCACTCTCATCGGTGTACTTCCTTGCCCTAATGCGCTTTGCATTCTCCCAAGCGTAGGCAAGTGCCGAGAATATAACCCCAACGGCCACGGCAATAGCCAGATCGTTGGTAAAGGCTACGATAAGGGTTACAACTACCATTACAAAGACATCGGAGCGTGGCATCTTCCTAAATGTTCTAAAGCTAGCCCACTCAAATGTAGTAATTGCAACCATAAACATTAGCCCCACAAGGGCAGCAAGTGGTAGTTGCTCGACATACTCTGCCCCGAACATCACAAAGATAAGGAGCATAACAGCGGCAATTATCCCCGAGATTCGAGTACGCCCCCCATTCGATATATTAATAAGGCTCTGCCCAACTAGCGCACAGCCACCCATCCCCGATAGGAATCCAGTAGAGATATTAGCAACACCTTGAGCAATACACTCCCTATTTCCAACACCTCTAGTCTCGGTCATCTCATCTATGATAGATAGTGTTAGTAGACTCTCAACTAGACCAACACCTGCAACGATTGCAGAGTATGGAAGTATTAACATTAGTGTATCCCAAGTAAATGGAATTGTGGGGAAGGATAGTGGAGGGAAACCGCCACTTATCGATTCGCCCTCGGCTAGCCTATCGGCAACAGTCGGCGTGTCGATACCAAAGCCTATAACTATTGCCGAGATGGCAATAACTGCAACGAGTGACGGCGGCACGGCCTTTGTAAGTTTCGGCAGTCGCCATATTATAAGCATCGTAAGGGCAATAAGACCTAACATAGTTGCAAGCTCAATCCACCCCTCACTAAGTAGTGCACTGTCAACCACTGCTCCACTGCCCTCACTAAAGAATGCCCAGAGCGCTGCGTTACTATCTACAATTGAGAGTATCGATGGCAATTGAGCAGTGAAGATAATAATACCTAGTCCATTAACAAAGCCATACATAACGGGTTGGGGGACGAGGCGTATAAATTTTCCGAGCTTTAGGGCACCAACGGCAATTTGAAGAAGCCCAGCCAATATCACCGTAGCAAATACATATGGCATAATGGCATCGGTGGTAATTCCGGGATAGGTATCCTTTAGTTCGAGTACTAGCCCTACGATAACTACCGCCACTGCGCCCGTAGCCCCAGAGATCATACCGGGTCTACCTCCAAACATTGAGGTTAGAAAGCCTATGACAACCGATGTGTATAGACCCGTGATTGGGGAAAGTCCAGCAATCATCGCAAAGGCTATCGCCTCAGGTACAAGTGCAAGTGCAACGGTGAGTCCAGATAGGATCTCGGTTTTATAGTCAGGCGCTCCATTTGCGCCGATTAGGTTCTGAAAAGATCGTTTCATCTCCGTGGTATTTTTAAGAAGGCGCAAAGGTAGTAAAATTTTGATAAAAGAAACTATTTCATAATTTTATTATAATTTTTGGGGATAGATAGTTGGTTTATAGGGCATGATTAGAGTCAAATAACTCACTGACACCCTATCGTTATCGGCAAATATTTACAGAGCATTAATAATATAGTACAAACTAAACCATGGAAAACGAAGTTTTCCACCGCCCGCGGGACGCGGAAAAAA
>CAYJFH010000024.1:0-24628 GCA_964369485.1 uncultured Rikenellaceae bacterium
CTCCCCTGAGTCTCACCCCTCACACATCCTCACTAAAGAACTATAGCGAAGATTGCAGAGCTTGATAAGCAAGCGAAGTACCCTGCGAAAAGTACTCAATGTCAAAACCCTCAAGGTCGAGATCACTCACCTTACCCTGATATAGTGCATAGCTGCTACGTATATCACTAGGCGTTACGTTGGGCATAACTACATTTGCCCCTATCTCCATAGCTCTATGGCGAGCCTCACGACTCAGTGTGCCAAGAGCTGTGGTCGATGCAATATTAATATCGGGGCGAAGTATTCTCAGTATTGCAATGCAGCGAAGTGTCAGTGCCACCCTCTCAGAGTTGCTATACTCTGATCTCTCACCAGATAGTGGGGCATCGCTATGTTCAATATATGGCCCCATACCGCACATCACTATACCGCAAGTGGCAAGAAATAGCATATCATCGGCAAGATTCTCGATAGTTTGGTGTGGCAGTCCTATCATCACCCCGCTACCAGTCTGAAAATCACAATCTATAAGGCTTTGGAGTGACTTTAATCGATTCTCAAAGCTAATCTGAGGTGGGTGTATCCTCTCGAATAGCTCCTTTGATGAGCTCTCAATACGGAGTAGGTACCTATCTGCGCCAGCCTCTCGCCACGCTCTATAGACCTCCTCGCTCTGCTCGCCGCAACTTAGCGTTATTGCGAGATCTCCGCCGCTGAGCTCCTTTATACCTCGCACCAATCTTGTGACAAATGATGTGAAGTTATCGCTACATACCTCACCCGATTGAATAACAACTGAACCCCAGCCACTACGGTAGGCGAACTCTGCCGCCTCGAGTACCTGCTCTTCATTGAGTAGGTATCTCTTTGTATTGGAATTGGAGTGGCGTATGCCACAGTAAAGGCAGTCGCAGTTGCAGATATTCGAGAGCTCAATAAGGCCTCGAAGGTGTACCTTTGTACCTAACATCTCTCTACGTATTGCTGATGAGCGGGCAAATAGCCCATCGTCATCCCCGCCACTAAGGTAGCGTATTATCTCATCTCTAGTCATACTTTACGGTGCGGTGTATTACGTTATTGGTTCTCTCGATAGCTTTGACCATCTTGTCGCGTATATCTTTACTTGCAATTAGAGCGGTATCCCTTAGCCTAAGTACTCTATACTTATCGACTCCACCCTCCGAGATGTCTACATAGTGGGCAATAGGTCTAATCTTTGGTGTTGAGCTCCCTGCGGTAAGGGTAACTTTAACCGAGTATCCGCTATCGGTGTAAGGCTTTCGCTGGTTAGAGACGAAGTTCCCGAGCGAATAGACTATACTATTTTCAAAGTCGATTGGTTGGGCTACGTGGGGGTGTGAGCCTATAACTATATCGACGCCACGCTCTTTGAGTTCCATAGCTAGTTGCTTCTGCTCTCTACTTGGGGCTAGCTGGTACTCATTACCCCAGTGGAGGTAGGCTATAGTGTGGGTAGCTCCTTGAGCCTTTACGCTCTCTATTGTAGAGAATAGTAGGGAGGTGTCGAGCGAGGAGTTCATCTCTATGGCGCTATGTACTGGCATTCCATTTGTACCATATGTAGCATTGAGTAGTGCCACCTTAAATGGAGGGTGGTCTATAAAGGTGTATAGCTTAGATATAGTATCGCCAAGCCCCACGCCAAAGTACTCTAGCTCAGCACTGCGAAGTGCATCGATGGTGTACTCCACACCCTTTAGTCCACGGTCTACTGTATGGTTATTGGCAAGAGCAATATGAGTGATGCCTACCTCTTTAAGAGTTGAGGCGATATCGCTTGGTGAACGGAATAGCGGATAGCCAGTGTATGGAGCGGTGGGAGATAGGGTAGTCTCGAGGTTTATTACGCTATATTCACTCCCCTTCCAAATGTGCTCAATGTGCTTTAGTTGGGTAGTGTAGTCAAAGCCACCCTCGACCCTTGCGGCTCTTACCTGCGGCCCGTGCTGCATATAGTCACCAGAGAAGACTATACTAAGCTCACAGGGCGGTATATTTGGTGAAATTACACCTTTTTTTGGCTCACTACCACACCCAATGAGTAGTAGAGAAAGGAAAGTCGATAAAAATTTCATAATTTTGTACTTTGGAACCCCCAAATATAGCACTTCTTTTTTATAAAAGTAATATCTTTATACCACAATGAGACTCTATAATACACATACGCACCACCGCAGTGATAGGGATAGTGAGGTTGTGGATATATATAACCACAGAGTCTCAGATACTCACCGACCACCTTCGAGCCATGGGCTATTTAGTGTCGGTATACACCCCTACGATGCCCAAGAGGCGGAGCAAGAGTGGCTCAATAGAGTGGAGGAGTTAGCCCACAACCCAAGGTGTGTAGCTATCGGAGAGTGTGGTGTAGATAGGCTAAAGGGTGGTGAACTAGCTAGACAGCTAGAGCTATTCGAGGCGCAGTGTGATATAGCGCGTAGATATAAGCTACCAATAGTTATCCACTGTGTAAGGGCGCAGAGCGAGGTGCTAAAGGTACTTAAAGGCTTTAGTAATCCAGTGGTTATGCACTCCTACACCAAGTATTCGCAAGAGTTGGCAGATAAGGATAATATATACTTCTCGCTTTCAGGGCGCAATGTTGCCCATAGTGATGCAATCCCCCTCGGTCGTATAGTACTTGAGAGTGATGATAGTGAAGAGCCTATAGAGGATATATACCACCTACTCGCCGAGCGTAGAGGTATAGCAATAGAGGAGCTTGGGGCGGTAGTTCAGAGGAATTTTTTAGAGATTTTTAAGATAAATTAATAGATAAGAAATGGAAAGTAAAAGAGAGTGGAAGGAGCGTACAGAGTTACTATTAGGTGAGAGTACACTGCAGAGATTTGCGGCGAGCCACGTGTTAGTGGTAGGGCTTGGAGGCGTTGGTGCAGTTGCTGCCGAGATGATTGCTAGGGCAGGCGTAGGGCGTATGACAATTGTAGATGCGGATGTGGTTAATGCCACTAATATCAATAGACAACTTGTAGCGCTACACTCAACGGTAGAACAACCAAAGGCAAGGGTACTAGAGGCAAGACTTAGAGATATTAATCCAGAGATTGAGCTTACTGTAGTTGAGGAGTTTATCAAGGACGAAGCAGTAGATAGACTACTAGACTCAGCGAAGTTTGACTTTGTAGCAGACTGTATAGATACCCTCTCGCCAAAGGTTAACCTTATTCTAGGGTCGCTGAGTAGGAACTATCCACTAGTTAGCTCTATGGGTGCAGGTGCAAAGCTTGACCCAACGGCAATTGAGGTTAAGGATATCGGAAAGACACACCACTGCCCCCTTGCCCATATGCTCCGCAAACGACTGCATAAGCAGGGAGTACGCAAGGGTTTCAAGGC
The DNA here is from genome assembly GCA_964369485.1 of uncultured Rikenellaceae bacterium. GTDB lineage: Bacteria > Bacteroidota > Bacteroidia > Bacteroidales > Rikenellaceae > Mucinivorans. The sequence goes on from CAYJFH010000024.1 coordinate 3,364, forward strand.
GGTATTTTCGGCCGAGCCGCTAGTCGAGGGCTCGATGATACTATGCGATGAGCAGAACAAGAAGTCTAATGTTGGTACTATATCATACCTCCCTGCAGCATTTGGATGTGCAGTAGCCTCGGTAGTAATTCGAGGGCTTCGCACAGAGTAGAGACCCATTTTAACCCCCAAAAAGAAGTGAGATACCCTACAATAGACCAATATATAGATGCGCTATGTGACTCAGAGAGGCTTATGAGTACTCTGCGTGGCTTTACGTTGCCTCGAAAGGCGGACGGCCAACCCTACTTCTTTAGTGGGAACTATGGAGTGGTGCTGCTATGTCAGTGGGTGGATGGCAGAGAGTTTGCCATTAAGTGCTTTACTCGTAGGCAGTGGGGTAGGCGTGCAGCATATAGTAGGATAACTAAGGAGCTACCAAGTAGTAGCTATCTAGTGCCGATGGAGTACCTTGTCGATGAGATAATGGTAGCACCATATGGCGAGGAGTACTTTCAGAGCTACGATATTGTGGTGATGGACTTCCTTGAGGGGCGAACACTTAGTACTGCAATTGCCGATGCTGTGAGCGCTGGAGATACATCTACCCTTAGACAGCTAAGTATAAACTTCGATACTATGGCACTCTGGCTCTTAGAGCAGAGCTTTGCCCACGGTGATATTAAGCCCGATAATATAGTAGTGGGTGATGACCTGAGCTTAAAGCTTATCGACTATGACGGAATCTATGTCGAGGAGATGAGAGGCGAGAGCCAAAGGGAGTATGGCACCGAGGCATTTCAACATCCATTTCGATGTGATATGCCATTTGATAAGCATATAGATGACTACTCAATTGCACTTCTGTCGCTATCACTCCGTGCAATAGCACTAGATATAGAGCTATACCACCGATTCTGTGGCGATCCATCGCAACTAATTATTACTCCCTCGGAGGTACTATGCTCTGAATCTCTAGCGCTGAACTATATTGAGCAGTGTGCACTTATCTCCAGTAGGTTAATCGATGCAATTAAGGGGCCTTCGCCTAGAATCGATAATCTTTATAGCCTTATCGAGATGGGGATGCTAGAGGCAGTAGAGAGTACTATAAATGGGTACCCAATAGCAGTAAAGGTTGATGGTAGTTGGCGCTATGTGAATAGTGATGGCGAGTATATTACTAAGTTGCGCTTTGAGGTAGCTTGGCAATTTAACCCAGAGAGTGATTTTGCGCTAGTAAAGCGTAGGGGTAAGTATGGCTTTCTAGGTAGCAATGGAAAGATGGCGATACCTGCAAAGTTCAACTACCTTTCGGACTTTAGTGAGGGAGTGGCAGTTGCATCTATTGATGGCAAGTATGGCTATATCAATAGTCGTGGAGGGTGGATAGTCGCCCCAAAGTACGACTATGCTCGACCAAAGCGAGAGGGCAAGTGCGAGGTAACCATTGACGCAGATATCTTAACCATTGAGATATAAAAAGAAGCGAGAGTGCAACGCCCTAAAGGCACTGCACTCTCTTCTTCTCTTATTTTGAAAGTAGATTACTCTACATTTGTATTATCTAGCTTAGATTGGTACTGCTTGATAAGTCCACGCTTAGAGCCCTTGATAAAGTTAAGGATGGTATCGCGGTGGTTGCTCGGAGCAAATTCAGCCTCGATCTTTGCAACTGCATTGCTAAGCGATAGTCTGCTTTGGAAAACAATACGGTAGATACCTTGAATCTCGGCGATATCTTCATTTGTAAAGCCTCGGCGGCGAAGTCCAATAGAGTTAACTCCAACGTATGATACATTCTCGTGAGCAGCCTTAACAAATGGAGGAACATCCTTGCCAATCTTTAGAAGCCCACCAGTCATTGAGTGCGCTCCGATTCTAGTGAATTGGTGAACACCACAGTGGCCTGCAATAATTGCAAAGTCATCGACCTCAACCTCGCCAGCAAGCGAAACTCTATTTACTAGAATTACATTATTGCCAACGATACAGTCGTGTCCAATGTGAGCGTATGCCATCACAAGGCAGTTATCTCCAATGATAGTAGTACCCTTAGCCGCTGTACCACGGTTAACCGTTGCGTACTCTCTGATAGTTGTATTATTTCCGATAACGGCAGTTGTCTTTTCGCCCTTAAACTTAAGGTCTTGCGGATCACCTGCGATAATTGCACCGCTGAGTATCTTGCAGTTCTGGCCAATGATAGCCCCACTCTTGATAACAGCTGCTGAGCTGATAACCGTACCATCGCCAATTGTTACATCGGCCTCAATAATTGCAAATGGTTCGACTATTACGCCTTCGCCTAGCTTTGCCTCTGGGTGGACTACTGCTAAATTACTAATCATATCTTATCTTTATATTGTATGTATGTTAATATAGTTTTCTACTTCTTGTCCTTAGTAACCATTGCCATCAGTTCAGCCTCGCAAGCTAGCTCATTACCTACAAATGCCTTAGCGTACATAGATACGATACCACGGCGGATAGGCTCCTTTAGTATTAGGCTAAATAGTAGAGTGTCACCCGGTACTACTTTGCGCTTGAACTTCACAGCGTCGATCTTCATAAAGTATGTTGAGTAGTTCTCTGGATCTTCTACATTGCTAAGTGCTAGGATACCACCACACTGAGCCATAGCCTCAATTTGAAGTACACCCGGCATTACTGGCTCCTCTGGGAAGTGTCCCACGAAGAAGTGCTCGTTCATAGTTACTTGCTTGATACCGATAACGTGCTCTGCACCTAGCTCCATAATCTTGTCAACAAGTAGGAATGGAGGGCGGTGAGGAAGTCTACGCTTGATCTCATTTACATCCATCACTGGTACCATATTTGAGTGGTATTGGATTGGAGGTAGGTTATCTGCTGCTTTGATCTCCTTGCGGATAATCTTTGCAAACTCAGTATTGGCTTTGTGCCCCGGGCGAGTTGCAACGATACGTCCCCTTAGTCTGCAACCGATAAGTGCAAGGTCACCACAAAGGTCTAGTAGTTTGTGGCGTGCAATTTCGTTAGGGAATCTTAGACCATCTTTGGCAATATATCCCGGCTCTGTGCGGCCATCTGCGCTCTGGTTGAATAGTCTTGCAGCATCGTCAGCCTCCTGCTCAGATAGTGCCTTTTCAACGATAATAATAGCGTTGTCAAGGTCTCCACCCTTAATTAGGTCGGCAGCCATAAGTGGTTTTAGTTCGTGGAAGAATACAAATGTACGGCACGAAGATAGTAGAGCGTTGAAGTCATCACGGCTAGATAGTGTAGCATACTGCATACCTACAACTGAGCTCTGGAAGTCAACATTTACACTTAGCGTTAGCTTCTCATCTGGGAAACCTACGATCTCCACCTCACGCTCTTCGATAGCGTACTCAATCTTACGAGAAAGTGAGTAGTAGACTGCATCTTCACTCTGCTCTACAGTTCCAACTCTCTCGATAGCCTCGATCCAGTGCTTTGATGAACCATCAAGGATTGGCACCTCAGGGCCATTGATCTCGATAGTGGCATTGTCGATATAGCAACCCCAAACGGCAGCTAGACAGTGCTCGATAGTTGCGATTCTAACTTCGCCCTTACCAATAACAGTACTTCTCGATGTCTCTACTACAAACTCCGCTAGGGCAGGGATCACTGGCGAGCCCTCTAGGTCTGTACGAATAAACTTGATGCCGCTATTCTCGGGTGCTGGATTGATCACAACTTCGGTTGTAATACCTGTGTGAAGTCCTTTGCCCTTAACTGTAATTGGGCTTGCGATTGTTCTCTGTTTTTGGTTCATCTCTTCCATCTAATGATCTCAAAGGGATACTACTTCCTACTTGTAGGTAGGTGTGATAGTATCAATGCTATTGATTTTTAAATAAATTTCTAAATTACTCTTCTCGGATAATATTTGGCACAATTAAGACGTTACCCTTCTATCAAAAGCACGCCTATATTCCTCTATAAAATAGAGAATAATGTAAATACCCATCCGAAAATTTCGGCAAATATACAATTTTTTTCTAATTTTGCCAAGAAGATGACCCCTAAAAGTTGATTTATTTAACTCCGCTGAGGGTGCTACTTCACCAAATAACCAATGAATTATAGAGTATAAGTAATAAGATAAGTGATGGCACAGAAAAGAGAAAGTAGCAAGAATGCGCACCACCCAGTACCTCCAACGGCTAGAGGAGAGAGAATTGGGGGTAGACCCATGCGTCTACCGTTCCAACCTAAGCGCAGAAGAGGTGGAGTGGCAGAGTGGATATATAGGCACCGTGTGGGGCTACTGATAACTATTGTTATCTACCTTTCGCTACTTATTACCTTTGTAACCTATAAGATCGTTGTGAATCCTAATGAAGAGGAGTCAATTGAGGTGAATATAGATGAGATGAAGATTATCGAGGAGCTTCTCCGTGAGCAACAGCTAAATGAGATGCTAAATCAACAACAGGATGGTGGCAAGGTCTCAAATAAGATCTCGAACCAAGACTCTAAGTATGATGAGACCCTGCGTGATAGCAAGAATACTGATGTCGATAAGATGAACGAAGAGATCGAGGCGTTACAGCAGAAGCTGCTAGAGGGTCAAAAGAGCCAACAAGAGTCACTAGATAAAATCGACAGAGATGCCGCAGCGCTAAGAGAAGAACTTAAGCGTGAATCGAACGTTGGAGCAAAGAGCGGTGATAGAGACCAAGATGCCTTTGTTAAGGGTAATGTAGTTGCTTCCTTTAGCCTTGAAGGTAGAACTTGTCACTATATGGATATCCCAGCCTATCTATGTGAGAATGGTGGGGTAGTGGTGGTTAATATCTCTGTTAATCGCAATGGTAAGGTTATTGCGGCAAGTGTTGAGAGGAGCGCATCTTCTAGTGATAACTGCCTACAACGCGAGGCTGAATCCTCGGCAATGGCGTGCCAGTTCAATACCTCAGCAAGCGCTCCTGAACCTCAGCGAGGTACAATCACCTATACATTTGTAGCGCAGTAGCTCTAAGGGCTAGCTCAGAGAAATCCTTAGAATCAGATCGCGTAGTAGTTCTCCATCGTCGGCAGAGCCTACATCCATACCCTTACACTTTAGATCCCACGTGCGTAGTAGCCCTAGAATGGCAACGCAAGATGGGAGTCTATAGTTATTGATTGCCGTTGTGTACTCCGATAGGAAGTATGGATTTGGTAGCTTTAGCACCTTAGATAGCTCTATATCTGAGGGCATGGCGTTACGCTTCTGTTGCGCCTCGAACCTTATAAACCCTAGTGTAGTTACCCTCTGAAAGTGGGTGAATAGGGCGTTTATGGTCAGTATAAGTGGGGTCTCCTTTGAGTTTGCCGATAGGTGCTCGGCAATTTTTAGAGCATGAGTAAATTTTCTGAATGATAGAGATTTACATAGCTCAAATACGTTGAACTGCTTTGAGATACCGATATTTTCCTCCACATCATTTGCCGTAATGTGGCGACCAGCGCCAAGGCGAGTAACTAACTTATCTATCTCACCCGAGATTCGAGTTAGGTTAGCTCCGATATTCTCCGAGATCATCTCTACAGCCGTAGGCTCGGCACTAAGGCCTCGCTCCGAGAGGTTCGCATTTACAAACTTACTTACCTCATAATCCTTAGGGCTGGTGCTCTCAAATACAATAGCACCCTTAGCAGCGGCGAACTTCTTATACAGAGAGCTACGCTTATCTAGTGCCTTATCCCTATGGCATATAACTAGAATTGTGCTGCTTAGTGGCTCTTGAATATAGTGTGCTAAATCCTCGATACCTTTGAGCGATTGAGCCTCACGCACAACCACTAGCTGCACCTCGCTCATCATAGGGTAGCGCCTCGCAAGGGTTACCACCTCAGCGCCGCTACTATCCTTGCCGTAGATAGTTGTCTGATTAAAGCTCTTCTGTTCCTCTGGTAGGGCATTCTGTGAGATATAGGACTCAATCTTATCTATGAAGTACCCTTCGGCTCCGTGAAGTAGGTATATAGGGGCATACCTCCCAGCCTTTGCCTGCGAGATAATCTCCGCACACTGTCTCTGAGTGGAGTCGAATGATTGAGTTGATGTTGCCCTCTTTGCCATACTTGCCTGGTGGTTTAGTTGTGGTATATATCTGTAAAAAAGTGCACCACGATACTCACACTCTTTAGAGGGTGAGTACCATAGCGCACTTTTTAGCTCCTATTATTTTAGCCTATACTATTGGCTAATTACTTTACTGTATCAGTAGCTGGAGTAGCTGGCTCGATAGCAGGTGCGCTAAATGCGTTCTCACCCTGTGAACCGCTCTCAATTACTCTCTCTAGTTCTACAGCTTCACGTGAACGAGTGATATCACCCGATGGCATAGCCATAGTAGCTGCAAGGCTAAGTACTACAATTGCGATTGATAGACCCCAAGTGAACTTCTCAAGGAAGTCAGCTGTTTGGCGAACGCCGATTACTGCATTCGATGCTCCGAAGTTAGCGGCCATTCCACTCTTTGGGTTTTGAGCCAATACTGTAAGTACTAGTAGAAGACTAGTGATAAAGATAAGTACGATTAGAAAAATATACATATGTTTTGGTTTTAAATTATAGTTCTTTTGTTAGTTGTTATATAGTTTTTGCTTTTGGTCTGCAAAGTAAGTACTTTTTTCGGGATTTTTCAAACAAAGTTTATCATAAACTTCACTTGCCATCTCTAAATTGCCCTGTGAGGCGTATATTTGGGCTAATCTTTCGCTAAGAGCACTATGATTTTCGGTCATAAATGGTGCTGCGAGGTCAAGATTCTCAATTTCGCTAATCTTCTCTAGTTGCATCGCCTCGCTACTTTGCTCCTCTGGCGAGTAACTAAGTGATGCTAGCGGAACAGTCAACCGAAGGTTCTCGGCACTCGGAATTGACTCCACTCCAGCTAGGCTCGCAAAGATATGTGCAAGGGTGAAGAATGGGTAGTTAGTTATAGTCTCATGGAGTATAACTTTTGCCTCATCACTATATATCAGTGATGGATTGTGTGCTATATCATTAAAGGTCATAGTCTCACTCTGTTTTAAAGGTCTACCAATTGGCAAATGCTGCGTTAAATATATCTTCGACAAGTTGAGTTGTAATCTCAGGGATTAGGCTACTCTCAACAGCTGTTAGCATATCGGTACTTGGGTAGTCGGCGTATGCTGAGAAGCTCTTTGAGTAGGATAGGTGTGGCTCCTTGATATTAGTAAACCTAACCCTTACGGCAATTGTAAGGCGGTTAGTCTGTGCATACTCATCACCAGAGATAGAGGATGGTCTACTCTCGTAGTCGATAATCTCGCCCTCGAAGAATACGTCTGGGTTCTCGGTGACAAACTCTAGGCGTGTCTCCCTCTGAATCTTTGAGATCAGTTCATCGGTTAGCGTAGGGCTTAGAATAGTCGATACCATCGCCGCCATATTGTTGAAGTAATCTACCCTTACAGTCTTAACATCGGGAGATATTGAGGCTCCAGATAGTGAAAATTTTATGGTGCATCCACCCGCAAGTAGCAGTAGTGATGAAAGTAGTATTAGTGTTATTCTCTTCATTTCTATTATCGGTCTATTCAATTCCAAGTTCCTTGATCTTTCTATATAGCGTCCTCTCGGACATAAATAGTTCGGCTGCTGCCTCCTTGCGTCTGCCTCTGTGCTTTGCAAGTGCTGCGGTAATCTGAGCTCGTAGCATATCGCTCTTGCTCTTCGGACGGTCATCCTCTACCACCTCACTATCTACACTATCGCTTAGATCCTCGACTGCTACAAAGTCATCAGAGTATAGCTCGGGTAGGGGTTCACTCGCCGCTAACCTCTCTAACTTACTATCCCCAAGCCTCGATTTAGCCCTGCTCTCTACGGCAACGACTCCGCTACCGCCCCCGCGAAGTTCGCCAACGACAGCACGTAGTTGGTTTACCTCCTCGCGCATCTCGAAGATAAGTTTATAGAGTATATCTCGCTCTGCCTCGCTCTGTATAGCAGTGCCACTACTCTGGCTCGCAAGTACTGGAAGAGCATTCTCATTAACCTTAGGGAGGTATCTGCTGAGGGTCTCGGCATCTATCTCACGCTGAGTCTCAATAGCTGATATCTGTTCGGCAACGTTCTTTAGTTGGCGAACGTTACCCGGCCAGCGGTATCCCTCTAGTATCTCCTTTGCTTGGGGAGTGAGTGAAATTACTGGCATACGGTACTGTGAGGCAATATCGGCTGCAAATCTACGGAATAGAAGAGATATATCTCCCCTACGTTCACGAAGTGGTGGAACCGTTATCGGCACAGTATTTAGGCGATAGAATAGGTCCTCACGGAACTTGCCAGATGAAATGGCACTCGGTAGGTTAATATTTGTTGCTGCTACGACCCTAACGTCAGTCTTCTGAATCTTAGATGAGCCAACGCGCATAAATTCGCCACTCTGTAGTACACGCAGTAGGCGTACCTGAGTGGTAAGGGGTAGCTCGGCAACCTCATCTAGGAATATAGTTCCCCCGTTTGCCTGCTCGAAGTAGCCCTTGCGCTCCGATGTAGCACCCGTAAAGGCGCCCTTCTCGTGGCCAAAGAGCTCACTGTCGATAGTGCCCTCGGGTATCGCACCGCAGTTTACTGCAATGTATGTATTGTGCTTACGTGCAGAGTAGTTATGGATAATCTGTGGAAAGAACTCCTTACCTGCGCCACTCTCTCCCGATATCAGGACAGATAGGTCGGTAGGAGCTACACGTAGTGCCACTTCAATAGCTCTATCGAAGCCCTCGGAGCTGCCGATAATCCCTAGTTTCTGCTTTACACTCTGTGTGTCCATATAGTCTATAATTAGTTAAAAGTGATAAACTCTAAATAGCGTCACCCTCACTGTCATATATCTTGTACTCGATCATCCCTAGTGAGTCATTAGGGACAACCTTTACCTTAGCCTTATATCTCCACGACCACTTAGCACGAGTCGAGACTAGACCTCTTGTAAGGTAGCTCGCCACGTATGGGTGTGCGTGCACTGTTAGCTTTCTCTCGCCCTTCTCTCTCACTAGGAATGCAACACGGCTCTCGATCTGCTCGTCGAGTAGTAGAGTAGGGCTAACCTGACCTGTACCACGACACGTAGGACAGCTCTCCGTAATTGTGATCTTGGTCTCTGGACGTACCCTCTGGCGGGTAATCTGCATAAGTCCAAACTTGGTAAGTGGAAGGATATTATGTTTGGCTCTATCGCCACCCATAGCTATCTTCATCGCCTCATATACCTTTTGGCGGTTGATGGCAACGTGAAGGTCGATAAAGTCAATGACGATAATACCGCCCATATCCTTTAGCCTAAGTTGACGTGCAACCTCTGGCACAGCATTTAAGTTACACTCTAGTGCATTCTGCTCCTGATTTTCATCTGCCTTTGCACGCTTACCTGAGTTCACATCGATAACGTGTAGCGCCTCGGTGTGTTCAACGATAAGGTATGCACCACGCTTAAATGGCACTGTGCGGCCAAATTGCTGTTTGATCTGCTTGGTGATACCGTGGTGGTCGAAGATAGGCACAGAGCCCTTGTATAGCTTTACTATCTTCTCTGCATCTGGTTCGATAGCTGAGATATACTCCTTGATGGTTTGGTAGATCTCAGGGTTATCGATATGGATATTCGAGAAGCTATCGTTTAGTAGGTCTCGAAGTATAGTAGTGGCACGTGAAGCCTCGCCTAGGATAAGCGATGGAGTGGCTGCGCTCTGAAGCTTAACCATTGCCGAACGCCACTTTGAGAGTAGGTTCTTGATATCTGCCTCTAGGTCCTCTGCCTCCTTATTCTGTGCAGCTGTACGCACGATTGCTCCGAAGTTCTTAGGTAGGATTCCACCTACGATACTCTTTAGCCTCTTGCGCTCCTCTGAGCTACGAATCTTCTGTGAGATATGTACCTTATTCGAAAATGGGATAAGCACTAGGTGTCGTCCCGCTAGCGATAGGTCAGCCGTTAGCCTTGGACCCTTGCTAGATATTGGTTCCTTTGCTATCTGTACGATAATTGTATCGCCAGTCTTAAGGAAGTTACCAATCTTATTCTCTCTTGGCATTGGAGCCGAGAGCTTTTCGCGCGAGATATCTATTGCCTTCTTATTACCTCCTGCGCTCTTTGATATTCTATGTAGTGTTTGAAATTGTGGGCCAAGGTCAAGGTAGTGAAGAAATGCGTCCTTTTCGTATCCGACATTTACAAAGACAGCATTTAGACCTGCCATTACCTTACGCACCTTACCAACATATAGGTCTCCGACAGAGAATCCGCCGCCACCTCTCTCTTGGTTTAATTCGACAAGATTTCCATCCTCTACCAGCGCGATATCGATATCGCTACCGCTGCTGTTTATTACCAACTCTTTTGTCATCTATATTATTATAGTCTTAATTCGTGTATTCTATACTACTTAAACTCAATTTTTTAGCTATTTATTGTTTAGAAAAGTGTTCGGTGCTGAACCGCGCTTAATTGATCACTGTGTGGATTGTGTCGAGATTCGAAGAATTCACTTAGTTACAACTCCTATTATCACACTTTTCTTAAATAAAAAAGTAAATTATCGTGTGATTCTGCTGAGCTATAAGTTTGGGGGTGGGGGTGAGTTGGGGGACTCTTTTACTTTGCTCGGCTACACTTAACTTATAAAGTTGCACTTCTCTTCCTCTATCTCTTAATATCCTCTCTTTTTTTTAATAAAGTGATCAGATTACTCCTCTTTCTCCTTGTTTTTTTGGGGGGATAGCTTGTGGTGTACTCTCGCTATTGGATAGTCCACTAAAATTTATGTAAAGTTTAATAGTAATTTCTATTGCTTTAAAAAAGAAAATAGAGATAGACCTATCGCCACTTTTATCGGGTCTTGGATCTATCTCTACTTCTTAGGTGATATTTCTATCGTGGTTCCTATCTCCACTACTATTAAGTAGTTAAAGGAACCTTACATCACTTAGGCCCTAAAGGCTATTTTTTCTTCTTGTGACGGTTTTTTCTTAGGCGTTTTTTGCGCTTATGGGTGGCCATTTTGTGGCGTTTTCTCTTTTTTCCGCTTGGCATTGTTTTGGCTTTTTATGATTAATACTATCTCCTAAAATCTTTTAAGAGTTAAACTATTTCTTTTTAATCTCTCTCACTTGTGTAGCAAACTCCTTAGCTGGTTTGAATGCTGGAATATTGTGAGCTGGTACTACGATAGAGGTGTTGCGTGATATGTTTCTAGCTACTTTCTCTGCACGAGTTTTAAGGATAAAGCTACCGAATCCACGAAGGTAAACATTCTCTCCGCTTTGCATAGACTCTTTAACGCACCCCATCATACTCTCAACTACTTCGAGTACTACAACTTTCTCAATGCCAGTGTTTTTAGCTATTTGGCTTACAATCTCTGCTTTTGTCATTACTGTGTGTTATTTTAGGTTTATTTGTTGCTATTTTATTGCTAAAAAGCAGTGACTTAAATCACTTTAAGCCACTGTTTTGGACTACAAAGATAACTATTTTTTTCAAATATTTACAATAGTTGCAATTTTTTTTGAAATTTTCTGCATCAGCCATAGAGGCGTTGAGGTTGCTCCACAGATGCCAACGCTACGTATCCCCTCTAGGTTTTTGGGGTCTATCTCCTCCTCTGATTCAATAAAGTATGTATTCTCGTTCGATGCTTTGCATACCTCATAGAGTGATTTGCCGTTGGAGCTATGCCTTCCGCTCACGAAGTAAATCGCCTCAAAGCGCTTTGCAAAGTCCTTAAGGTGGGGGTTACGCCCCGCAACTTGGCGGCAGATCGTATCGATAATCTCTACACTCTCTCTCTCTCTGACCCTTGAGAGTATCTCGCCCTTAATCTCTATAAATAGTGCGATGCTCTGAGTTGTTTGAGATAGTAGGGTAATGGGTCTGCTGTAGTCGATAAGGTCAAGGTCGCTGATGCCTTCGATAACAATCACATCGCCATCGACTTGCCCAGTTAGTCCAATAACCTCGCTGTGACCCCTTTTGCCAAGGATTACAACTTGACCTCCGCACTCCTTCATCTTGCTCCACGCCCTTTTGACCTTCTCTTGGAGTGAGGCTACAACTGGGCAAGTTGCATCGATAAGGTTGATTCCTAGCTCCTCGCACCTCTTAAAGGTAGTTGGAGGTTCGCCGTGAGCACGTATAAGTACGCTCTCGCCGCTACTAAGTGACTCTAGGTCACTGTGTGAGATAATCTCTAGCCCAAGCTCTTGGAGTCTATTTGTCTCCATTCTATTGTGGACAATCTCCCCTAGTGAGTAGCCCTTGCCGCTCTGCTTTATAAAGCTCTCGGCAGCCTCGATAGCCCTTACCACTCCGAAGCAGAAGCCCGAGCGTGGATCTACCTCAACTCTAACTTTACGAACCCTTGTCTCATCAAGGTTCTTCTCTGCCTTATCGCCCCAGAACTCCGAGGTCTTAAATGTACTCTTACCTCCAAGGCTATATACTAGGTAGGTGATAGGGAGTCCTTCGGCTACAAATCTCTTCTCGTAGGCAGTCTGAATTGTAAGAAGTTCGGGGATATTCTCTCCAAGCTCATATATATCTTCATTGCACTCAATTACCTGCAGCTCGTTATCCTCGATTACGTGACGAGTATAGTGGTGAAGGTGTGCGCTGTCGGTCTTTAGGTGGATAACTCCATCTGGGGATAGGAACTTCGCATAGCGCTCTAGGAACTGAGGAGAGGTTAGGCGACGGTGTGCCTGCGCACTCTTTAGTCTAGGGTCAGAGAATGTTAGCCATACCTCGCTAATCTCACTAGGGGCGAAGAATGAGCCGATAAACTCAATACGTGTGCGTAGGAATGCAACATTTGGGAGTTGCTCCTCGGTTGCAGTCTTTGCTCCGCGCCACATCCTAGCACCCTTGATGTCGATGCCAATAAAGTTCTTCTCTGGGTACTTCCTAGCAAGCGCAACTGTATATTCACCCTTACCACACCCAAGTTCTAGCACTATAGGGTTTGAGTTTCCGAAGAATTCAGATGCCCAGCGTCCCTTTAGTTTAAAATCCCTTTGGAATATCTCGTCAAATTCTGGCTGAATCATACACTTGAATGTCATATTTTCAGCGAATTTCCTAAGTTTATCCTTTCCCATTATCTCTATTTTATATGTTTTGCGTTATCAATCTCTACACTAAGGCTGTATAGCCCCTCTAGCTCTCTGTTGGTGCTAAACTTTAGCTCTACACTCTCTGTTGATGGCCATACTATACTCTCTCTAAATAGTAGAGTAGTGGTGCGAATCCTATCGCCACTACCCCTAGGGAGTACTATCGGTAGGCTGTCGAGTGAACTCTTACCCCTATGGCTACCTTTTATATATAGTGTAAGTGAGGAGTCTACAAGTGTTGGTCTATAGCGCATTGCTACTGCTATCTTCCCCGTGCTCAGCGAATCCGATGGTCTAAAGTTAAACTCTACACTATCGCTCGTCTGCCACCTAAAGTCCTCGAAGTCGTGAACCTCTGAGTATGTTGTTAGACTATCACAACTAACCATAAGTAGGCTAGCTACAATAAGTAGTACTATGGAGCTAACTCTCATACTATCCCTCGCTATTCTCCTTCTTAGGGCCATTACCTCCTCTGCCTCTGCCGCGCTTAAAGTTGCGTCTCTGTCCACCGCCCTCTGTGCTCTGAGGCTTTTTTTCAGTGTTGTTCTGAGGTTTTTTTTCGGTGTTGCTCTGAGGTTTTTTTTCGGTGTTGCTCTGAGGTTTTCTTTCGGTGTTGTTCTGAGGTTTACGCTCTGCACCGCCTTGAGGTCTTCTCTCGCCACTGTTTTGAGGTTTACGCTCGCCACCTTGTGCTCTTTTCTGCTCGCCGCCTTGGTTGTTCTCCTTACGCTGTTGAGGCTTTGCACCCTGTGGGTTTTGAGAGTTCTGTGCACCCTGTGGCCCACGTCTACTCTTTTGGCGTGATCGTCCACCGCTCTTCTTATTCTTGTCGAAGCGAGTTAAGCTCTCCTCCAGCTCCACGTTGTGGATCTCAGGCTCTGTAAACTTAGGAGCTCTGCTCTTAATCGCTGCGCTATCCTCAAGTGTCGAGACCTTCTCGCCACGGCTATTGATTGCCTGAATCTTACGAACTCTATCTGCTGGTAGAGGGATAATGATTGAAGAGCCGTGTTGCGATGGAGAGAAGTACATCATTCCGATAAGTGGGTCGCTTTTGACTAGGTAGTAGCTACCATCTAGTGCCTCTAGTGGGGCATTAACCCTAGGCATAGACTTCTTAGCGTCTAGGTAACTATCAACTTCGTAGTTTAGGCAGCACTTTAGTTTGCTACACTGTCCTGCTAGCTTCTGTGGATTGAATGATATGTCCTGCGCACGAGCTGCACCGATACCGATTGTCGAGAAGTGGTTGATCCATCCCGAGCAACATAGCTCCCTGCCGCACGCACCGATACCACCGATACGCCCAGCCTCTTGTCTAGCACCGATCTGTTTCATCTCCACACGTACCCTAAAGCGGTCGAATAGAACCTTGATTAGTTCACGGAAGTCAACTCTGCCATCTGCGATGTAGTAGAAGATAGCCTTCATACCATCACCTTGGTACTCAACATCTCCGATCTTCATCTCTAGACCTAGCTCTGCGCTAATTCTACGAGCTCCAATCATCGTCTTGTGCTCCTTAGATATCGCCTCCGACCAGCGCTCAATGTCGATAGTGTTGGCGTAGCGAATAACTTTGCGAGCCTCATTTATGTTGAACTTAGCGTTTGCTCTCTTGATTTGGCGATATACCATCCCCTCGCTAATGATAGTTACAATGCCGATATCGACACCGGGAGTTCCCTCCACAGCGATAATATCTCCAATCTTTAGCTTTAACTTTGGGCTATTAACAAAAAACGCCTTGCGTGTATTCTTAAACCTAACCTCAACCACAGCTGGCGCTTCGCCATCGGGTTGTGGTAGTCTATTTATCCAGTCGTAGACCTCCATTTTGTGGCCTCCGGGTATATTTTTAGCCGCTAGCTTATCGCTTTGGTTATAGAAGAATTCGCAGCCTCTTGATATATTTTTATTTGTGCTCATTAATCAGTTTTATAGGAATATGGCCATACATTTAGCCATAATCTGCAAAGTTACTGAATTTTTGTGGAGTTTTTGCAGTGTGTGCGATTTTTTTAGAAAAATCGGCTATAATACCTCTGAGAATATTGATATAGAGCGCACTGAGTAGATAGATTCATTGTGGTAGCCAAAGTAGTCGACCATAGCACTTAGGAATCCCCTGCGCTGCGTACCACTTAGCTCCATTGACTCTAGCTCGCTGAACTCCATAAGTGATACCCTAGAGAGTATCGAGGCTAGTTCAGGCTTGATGTATAGTGGGTGCATAGGCTCTTGTGGGGTATATTGCCCCTCCTTTATGTCGAAGTAATCGCCATCGAAGTAGTCACCCACTGGTGCATAACCAAGTAGTGAGGCTAGATTTACTAGGTAGTAGAGGTGGAAGTTTGCCGTAGCCCTGTTGCTACTTAGTGAGTCGAACTGTAGGATAGAGTGGTGTGTAAAGCTATGTATTGTACTATCGGAATCCCTTACTACTCGGTATAGTAGCTCGCCAAGTAGCATTACTACCATGGCCTTGATGGGAGAGTTAGGGATGGTCTTAAGTGGGGGACATAGTGTTACATCTCCCATAGTGTGTAGACCCTCGCTAGCTGGGGCTATACCCTCGAACTCGATAAGGTACATAGGTTGGAATAGCGCACGGCTAGAGCTCTTAGATACCCTCACAACGTAGCTACACCTGCCGTGAAGCGAAGTTAATAGGTGTACAATCAACTTCCTCTCGCCATACTTAGTTGTGTGAAGAACTATGCCTCTATCTCGATATGATGCCCTGCGCTGCTGTGCCATTATAACTTTGGGCTATAGGTTTACAATACGCCACGAGGTAGGGTACATATTATTTACTCTGTTGGATATCCTCTTTGCAAATCCCAGTGGAAGACCCTTATAACATAGAAGTTGTAGCCCATCACAGAGCTCCTCGGCAGAGAGTGTGCCCTTGCGCATAAACTCACGGGCAACCTCTAGCGATACTTCGCTATGGGGATATATATCTGCGCGCTGGCTATATAGTGCAAAGTTATGAGATGGCTTTAGAGTGCCACGAATCTCCTCGCCAAACTCTATACCTGCCATTAATATCTGAATCCTTGCACTCTGTAGCTCCTCGATAATTGGAACCATAGCCTCGCTATATCCATATAGCTTACCGCCGTGCTCGACCTCTAGTAGGGCCTCCTTAGAGTACTTAGATATCTTTAACTTTCCCTTACCCTTGTTTCTATCCTTACCCTTAGTTCTCTTTGTTGGGTTGTCGCCAGTGAACTCTAGTACTGCGACAAATAGACCCTCGCCACGTACCTGCGAAGGGTAGAAGTGGCTGCCGAGATCACCGCCATCGCCTAGCCCTTTGGTAAACTCTCCTCTGAGTTCAAAGTCGCCAGAGTCGATAAGCCACTGAACATTATCCTCATTCTCTTGGGGGTTAAATGTGCAGGTGCTATATATTAGGTATCCGCCACACTTTAGCATAGCCTTAGCATCGGTTAGTATTCTACGACTACGTGCAGCACATAGCTCTACGCTCTCCTTTGACCACTCAGAGCGAGTCGCTGGATCTTTGCGAAACATCCCCTCGCCCGAGCAAGGAGCGTCGACAACCAGTAGATCTACCTTGCCAGATAGTGCTGAGCCTAATGCAGAGCTATCTGCCGAGGTGACAATAGTATTACTACAGCCCCACCTAACGATATTCTGTGCAAGTATTCCAGCCCTTTGGCGTATAACTTCATTGGCGATAACCACGTCACCGAGGCGTGCAACTGATGATAGGTGAGTACTCTTCCCGCCCGGTGCAGCACATAGGTCAACGACCACTGCGCCTTGGGGCATCTCCTCTAGTATCTCACTTGCAATAGAGCCTACCGCCATCGAGCTCGCCTCCTGAACGTAGTAGCCTCCAGCAGCGTGGATAGGGTCAAGGGTAAAGCTAGGGCGCTCCTTTAGGTACCTTCCATGCTCGCACCAGCCAACTATGTCGGTAAGTTCCGAGCTGTCGAAGATCTTTGCTGGGTTTAATCTTATTGAGAGCTCAGGGGTGCTATCTAGTGCCTTGCATAGCTCAGAAGAGTTGCTCTCTATAAAATCTTTAGGTAGTTGATACTCCATATCTTTTGCTCTCTACTTTAACTCCTCTATTGCACTTGCAACTCTGTCGATTACTCTGTCGAGTGCCTCGCTGTCGGAGAATAGGTCTTCGTTATCTATATCTATAACCAAGATTGGAGATGCGCTATAGCTAAATGTCCAATTCTCATATAGTTCATTTAGGGACTTTATATACTCTTTGTCGATTGTAGTTTCGTAGCTACGTCCACGCTTCTTGATATTTTCGAGTAGCTTTTCCGAAGAGCCACGAAGGTAGACAAGTAGAGACGGGGAGGTAACCTTATCGATTACCTGTTGGTATAGTTCATAGTAGCTCTCAAATTCACGAGCCTCTAGTAGGTTGATATTATATAGGTTCTTTGCAAATATCTCTGCATCCTCATAGATGGTTCTATCTAAGATGCAGTTCTGCTTGCTCTGGGTTATACGTTGCAGGGTCTTCCATCGTTGGCCAAGGAAGTAGATCTGAAGCTCAAAGCTCCAGCGCTTCATATCGTCATAGAAGTCGTCTATATATGGATTTCCACCCTCATTCTCGACCTGTACATTTGCCCAGCCAAGCCTCTGGCTTAGTCGCTCGGCAACTTGGCTCTTTCCCGAACCGATATTTCCTGCAATGGCTATATACATAACTCTACCTTTTTTATTCTTCTATTTAATCTGTTGCATCGCAAGTAGCTTGCTATAAAGACCATCTTGCGCTAGTAGCTCACTATGTGTGCCATGCTCAACGATCTTACCACTCTCCACAACAATAATTCTATCTGCACCCGTAATAGTGCTTAGTCTATGGGCAATAACTAGCGAGGTACGCCCTTTAAGTAGCTTTAGGAGTGACTCCTGAACTATTCTCTCGCTCTGGGTATCTAGTGCCGAGGTCGCCTCGTCTAGGATAAGGATCTCTGGGTTGCGAAGTACAGCCCTTGCAATCGATAGCCTTTGGCGCTGACCGCCGCTTAGCTTTAGTCCACGGTCACCAATGTTAGTGTCGAAGCCCTGCTCGGCGCTCTCGATAAACTCTAGCGCCCCTGCGATGCGAGCGGCCTCTACTACCTCCTCCTTTGTAGCGCTATGGTTACCCATACGGATATTCCCCTCGATGGTATCATTGAATAGGATAGTATCTTGTGCCACGATACCCATCTTGTCGCGAACACTGCTAAGGGTGTAATCTTTGATATCCCTGCCATCGATGGTAATCATACCGCTCTGTGGGTCATAGAAGCGTGGGATAAGGTCTGAAATTGTAGACTTACCGCCACCCGAAGGTCCTACGAGCGCAACAGTCTCTCCCTTACCAATCTTAAATGAGATGTTGTGTAGGATCTGTCGCTCTTCATACGCGAAGTTAATGTCTTTGAACTCAATACCCTCGTTAAAGTCAACTAGAGTATCGGCGTTTGGTTTATCCTTAATCTCTATAGGTGTGTCGATTAGCTCTAGAACTCGACTACCCGCTGCAATACCTTGGTTGATATTACCAAAGGCATCGGCGATACTACGTGCAGGGCGTGTAATTTGCGAGAAGATAGCTAGGTAGGTGAAGAATGCCGCAGGTTCAATTTCTCCGCTTAGAATCATACTACCACCATAGACTAGGATAATAGATAGAGAGCCAACCCCTAGGGTCTCGCTCACTGGCGATGCTAGCTGTTGGCGTGCTGCGATATACCTCTGTATATTTGCAAATATACCATTCTGAGACTTAAACTTCTCGGCAACGTACTCTGTTGCATTGTAGCTCTTTACAGTCTTAATGCTACCTAGAGATTCGTCGAGTGTAGAGACTACCTCGCCAAATGCCTCTTGACCAAGCCTTGCACTGCGGCGTAGCTTCTTGACAATCGAACCGATAAATAGTGCGATGATAGGTAGTACTAATATAGTAAATAGTGTAAGCTTTGCTGAGATAGTAAGGAGTACTGCGAGGTATCCACCAAGTAGTAGAGGCTCCTTTATCATAACCTGAAGGGTGTTTGTTACGCAGTATTGAACAACTGAAACGTCAGAGGTGATCTTACTCATAATATCACCTTTGCGCTGTGAGCTAAAGAAGCTAACTTGAAGTCGTATAACCTTGTCGAATACTTGGTTGCGTAGATTCTCTAGGGTGTGAATCCTAAGATTCTCCATAATACGCTGAGAAAGGTACCTAAACGTATTGCTTAGCAGTACAATAATGACAGTTAAGATTGCTAGTGCAAATAGCATATCTTGAACATCATACCTACCTCCAACGATAGAGTAGAGCCAATAGTTTATAAGGTCTTGAAAATAAGCAGTGCTCAGGGCAAATTCAGGAGCCTTGGTTACTGTATGCATCATCGCCTCTGGATCGAACATAGTCTCGATAATCGGAAATAGCATCACATAGGTGAATGTATTGAATATCGTATGGAGTACTACGCATACAAAGTATGGAATGGCGTAGCGTGAGTATGGTCGTCCGAATGTAAGTAGTCTTAGGTATGTCTTCACGTCTTAAAAAGTATAGTTTTAATCAAATTATTAGCTCGGTCTGTAAAAATTAGAGGCATATAATCCACAAAGATACGAAAAAAGAGCGTATATTTGCGACCAAATTCCAATAATTATTTTTTCAAAATGGGCAAAAGAAGACAAAAATACCCTCTACTAGAGGCACTTGAGATTACAGATATTGCAGCTGAAGGTAAAGCACTTGGCCGTGCTAACGAGAAAGTGGTATTTGTTAGGGGCGCCGTTGTAGGCGATGTAGTGGACGTTCAGGTGAACTCCTCTCGCAAGAAGTTTATGGAGGGTTATATCGTAAACTACGTGAAGAAATCTGAGCTGAGAATTGAACCATTTTGTGATGCCTTTGGAGAGTGTGGCGGTTGTAAGTGGCAGATGCTACCATATAGCCAACAGATCGCATATAAGCAGCAGCAGGTCATTGACCAACTCACTCGCCTAAGTGGGGGAGTGGTAATTCCAGAGGTTAACCCTATTATTGGTAGTGCAAAGACTGAGTACTATCGTAATAAGTTGGAGTTTACATTCTCATCGAGAAAGTGGGTGACACGCAAAGAGGTTGAGTCGGGCGCTGAACTAAAGTCATCGGCAGGCCTTGGTTTCCACATTCCGGGGATGTTCGATAAGATTATAGATATCGAGAAGTGCTACCTGCAGGGCGAACCGAGTAATGAGATTAGAAATGCAGTGCGTGACTTTACACTAGGGCGTGAGGGCTTTGAGTACTATGATCTACGTAGCCACGAGGGGCTAATGCGTAACCTTATTGTAAGGACTTCGACCACTGGTGAGGTGATGGTAATTGTGGTATTTGCTAAGGATGAGGAGAGTCAGCGTGTGGAGCTACTAGAGCACCTAAAGGAGAAGTTTCCAGAGATTACCTCACTATGTTATATAGTGAATACAAAGCTAAATGACTCGATTGGCGATCAAGAGGCTATATGCTACTCGGGTACACCATATATTATGGAGGAGATGGAGGGTCTACACTATAGAATCAACCCTAAGTCGTTCTATCAGACTAACTCACCGCAGGCATATGAACTGTATGCCCATACACGCAGAATGGCGGCACTTACTGGCTCAGAGGTCGTATATGACCTATATACTGGCGCAGGTACTATTGCAAACTTTGTGGCAAAGAGCGCTAGCAAAGTTGTTGGGGTTGAGTATGTTGAGGAGGCTATCGTTGATGCAAGGGAGAACTCTCGCCTAAATGGTATCGACAACACTGTATTCTATGCAGGGGATATGAAGGATGTGCTTACAAGTGAATTTGTAGAGAAGAATGGTCGCCCAGATGTGATGATCGTTGACCCACCACGTGCAGGTATGCACGGCGATGTGGTTGAGGTTATCTTGGGTGCTGAGCCAGATAGAATTGTATATGTGAGCTGTAATCCAGCTACCCAAGCTCGTGACTTAGGGCTGCTAGATGCTAAGTATAGCGTTGTGGAGGTGCAGCCAGTGGATATGTTCCCACACACGGCGCACGTTGAAAATATCGTGCTGCTACACAAAAGATAGTTTTTAAGTTAAGTGAGATTGTTATAGAGGGTTGTCGTTTAT